>JBBRKX010000117.1:0-9102 GCA_038231675.1 Chthonomonadales bacterium
CCGATCTGAACGGAGATGGAAAGCCCGACGTTCTCTTCCAGTCCGTATCCAACGGCAGCGTAAGTTACGCCCTGCTGAATGGCCTGTCGCCCACGGGAAAGTATGGCGCCCTCTTCCCCTCCGTCCCTGCGGGAATGGTTGTCGTGGGTACACCCGATCTAAATGGCGATGGGCATGCGGACATTCTGTTCCAAAACCAATCCACCGGAGACATCGCCTATGTCTTTCTCAACGGTCTCACACCAGGCGATTCCGGCTATCTCTTCCACGGTGTCGACCCGAACCTGAAACTCGTGGGCACACCCGACCTGGATGGCGATGGGTATCCCGATCTGCTCTTCCAGAACATGAAGACCGGCGACGTTCTTTACGTGCTCATGAACGGTATCGTCCCGATCCGTTACGGTACCCTCTTTTTCCATATCTCGCTGGAGTATAAAATCGTAGGCACTCCAGACCTCAACGGAGACGGTTTCGAGGATATCGTTTTCCAGAGTCAAACCAGCGGCGATGTGAGCTATGTCCTGCTCGACAACCTCACCGTAATAGGAAACGGATACCTCTTCCACAGCATCAGCCTCGACTTCAAAATTGTAGGCATTCACTAAAGCACCTATTCCAATTCGGTCAGTTTTCCTTATGGAGTAAAGCTACAAAGGCGAAGACCTGGGTCACCCCGTCCCCGTGGGGAACGGGGCCGGGGGATAGGGTCACCCCTTCCCTGCGGGGAAGGGGCCGGGGGATAGGGGCGGCCAGGTGATGCGTGTCTTGCCGATAACGCTGATGCGGCCCGGCTCGCACCGGATCTCATCCAGCCAGATGGGAATCGGAGACTTCGTCATGTCCAGCGCAAGGCGCTCGTTGATGATATTCTGGATCACATCCACGACGGCGCCGGGCAGTCCGATCCCTACCTTCGCGCTATGAAAATCGTAGGTCACATAGATCCCGTTTTCTATTTTCGGCGTGGCTTCCACGGTGAATGGAAGGCTCAGGACCGACTTGATGAAATTCCCCGTAATCTTCAACTTGCCGGAAAGGACCGCGATGCGCAGACCGCGTACGGGAGCGTCCGGCGGAATATTATTGGCCAGCAAAAGATTGATATTCTGCTCCAGCACCACCACGCGCACGCGCGTCTCGCCGGTCGCAATCGTGCCGGGCCGGTCGGGACCAGGAGGGGATTCCAACGCAACGTCCTCCCCTTCCAGGTGGACTTCGTCCAGAATAACGTCCTCCCGAAGCCGCACGTTTTGAAGGTGGATCTGCGCCGCGCCGATCCGAACGCGGTGCCGCGCGTCCGTGGTAATATCCGTCATAACCATCGCTCCTTGCCTTTCCGAAGGCTCAGGCGCACGCGAGAAGCCCGAGCGCGTCCAAACCTTATGATCTTTTAACCCTACGTTTGCCAGGTAAATTTACCGATAATAAGGTAAACTTAGGTCGTTGAAAACTAAAGAACAGGCTATGCGCGCGGGGCGGCGTCTCAATTCACGCGGAGATACTGCGCCGCTTTCTTATTAAAAGCCGGTTTTTAACGCGCCGGCCCGCTCTGTCGGGCCGCCTGGGAGCCAGGAAATGGGAAATTTTACACGGTTCATTAAAGAACTCCACGCTTACTGGCGAACGATGACCCTCATCGTCGCCCTGACGATCCTCACCGCCGCCCTCAGTCTGCCCATGCCGCTGATCATCCAGTATCTGACCGATGGTCTCCTGCGGAATCACTACGTCAACCTTCCGGGCATTTTCGCGGCCGTGGTCGGCTTGGCGATCGCCAGCGCCTTCTTCGGATATTGGCTTGCCGTGGCCATCACCTACCTTGGCCAGCGATTCAAGTACGATATGCGCCGCAAATTGTATGCGCATATGCAGACACTTTCCATGGGTTTCTTTGAAAAAAGTCAAACCGGAAAGCTGATGTCGAACATCACGAACGACGTGGCGACACTCGACCAATTGATCGGCGGCAACTTCGTCACGGTGATCCAGGATATGGTCACGCTGGTCGCCGTGATGGTGATCATGTTTTATAAATCGTGGTCGCTTTCGCTGATCGCGCTCACCGTGTATCCGGTCTACATTCTGAACTACCTGATGTTCATCGGCCGAATCAAACAGACAAGCCATGAAGCACGCGAACACCGCGACGCGATGTATGGAGACCTCCAGGAAAAGCTCGCCGGCGTTCTGGTCGTCAAGTCCTATGCGAAGGAGCGGTCTGAAGTCCGGCAGTTCGTGGGCGAAACCCGGAGCATTCTGGGACTGAATGTGCGTTTGAGCGCGATGAGCACCGCCTTATGGACGCTCGCGGAGTTTATCGGGGCCATAGGAACCGCGCTTCTCCTCTGGTACGGTGGCCGCCTCGTGATTACGGGGGTGCTGAGCCCCGGTTCCCTGATGGCGTTCTACGCGTTCATTGGAGGCTATCTCTACGCCCCCACGCTTCGACTGATTCAAATCAACGACCAGATCGCTCGTACAAACGCGGCGCTCTGGCGCATCTTTTATACGCTCGACACCAAACCCAACGTTACCGACAGAGCAAACGCCCTTCCCCTGCCCGCCATTCGAGGCGATGTACAGTACGAGGATGTCTGGTTCGAATATGAAGCGGGCCAACCGGTTATCAAAGGCGTCAACCTGGACGTGCGGGCGGGCGATCTAATCGCCTTCGTCGGCTCTTCCGGCTCCGGTAAAACCACGATGGTAAACCTGCTCCAGCGTCATTACGACGTGACCGGCGGATGTATCCGCGTGGACGGACAGGATATCCGCGATGTCGAACTCAAATCTCTGCGGCGTCAGGTCGGCGTCGTGATCCAGGAGACGATTCTATTCAACGCCACGATCCGAGAGAATATTCGCTACGGCCGCCTCGAGGCCACGGATGAAGAGATCTCGGAAGCGGCGCGTGCGGCAAATATCGCGCATGTAATCGAAGCCTTGCCGAAAGGTTACGAGACCAAGATCGGCGAAGACGGGATCAAGCTCTCCGGGGGGGAGAAACAGCGGATCGCGATTGCGCGGGCGATCCTATCCAACCCGGCTATCCTCATTCTGGATGAGGCGACCTCTTCGCTCGACTCGGAGACAGAGTCCCTTATTCAGGAAGCGCTCGACCGGTTGATGCAGGGGCGAACCAGCTTTGTGGTCGCGCATCGGCTCTCCACCATCGTCAAGGCCGACAAGATCGTCGTCATGGAAAAGGGCATCATACGCGAGGCGGGGAGTCATGCGGATCTTCTGGCGCAAGGCGGCATCTATGCCGGGCTGTACAACCAGCAGTTCGCCGTAGCCCTGGAAGCGACACTCGCCGAGGTCTGAGGAGACAACGTGTACCACTTAAAACGCTTACTTTCCTATCTCAAGCCTTATCGAAGACGCGTTTTGCTCAGCGTCTTCCTGTTGATATGCGTTACCTTCACGCCCATTCTGATGCCGCTGATCGTGCGCTACACGATCAACACCGTGCTTCCGCAAAGACGACTGGGCGCGCTGAATCTGGTGTTCTGGATGGTCATCGGGCTCTACGCCTTTCGCGGCATCGTTTCGTTCGCCCTGAACTACCTGATCGGTTGGCTTGGTCAGCGCATCGTGTTCGATCTGCGCTTCCAATCCTATCGCCACTTGAACCGGCTGTCCCTCGCCTACTACGACACGCGCCAGACCGGAAAGATCATGGCGCGTCTGACCGGCGATATCGATACGATCCAGTACATGATCTCCGGCGGCTTCGTCACCTTCCTGGCGGATCTCTTCAGCGTCGTCGCCCTGCTGGTCGTGCTCTTCGCGGTGCAGTGGAGGCTGGCGATCGTCACCGTGCTGGTGATCCCCTTTTACGTTCTGAACTACAAGCTCTTCATCCGGCATATCCGCCCGCTGAGCGAACAGCTTCGCGAGCGTTGGGACGCGATGCTCGGCGTTCTTCAGGAAAAACTGGCCGGTATCAGTGTGGTGAAGGCTTTCGTCCGCGAAGACTTCGAGACCGAACAGTTCATGAAAACGGTCCAGGATAACTTTTCGCTCGGCATGACGCAGATGAAGCTCAACCGGCGCCTCGGCGCGTTTGCGCAGATCATTCGCGCGCTGGGCACCGGCCTGGTCCTCTGGTACGGCGGAACGCTCATTGTGAACGGCCATATGCTCGTTGGCGACCTGCTCGCGTTCACCGGTTGGATCGCCTCCCTGTACGACCCGGCGGTACGGCTCGTCGACTTCAACGTCACGCTGCAGTGGGCTCGCGCGGCGATCGAGCGCGTATTCGAAACGCTGGATACGCGGCCGGAGATCACGGACGCGGAAGACGCCATCGTGATTCGCAATATGCAGGGCGCGGTGGAGTTCCAGAACGTGGCGTTCGGCTACGATTCGGATTTGCCGACGATCTCGGACATCAGCTTCAAGGTCGCCCCCGGTGAAATCATCGCGATCGTCGGCCCCTCGGGGGCGGGGAAAACGACCCTCGTCAATTTGATCGCCCGGTTCTACGACGTCAACAAAGGCCGCGTTCTCATCGACGGAGTCGACCTGCGTAAAGTGCGCCTGGAATCGGTCCGGCGGCAGATCGGCATCGTCAGCCAGGAGAGCCTCCTCTTTTCGGTTTCCCTGAAAGAAAACATCAAGTACGGCTGGCACGACGCGGACGACAGGGCCATCCTGCAGGCGACGAGGAACGCGGATCTGCACGAGTTCGTTCTGAACCTTCCTCACGGCTACGACACCAAAATCGGGGAAGACGGCATCAAACTTTCCGTGGGGCAGAAGCAGCGCATGAGCATCGCGCGGGCCACGCTGACGGACCCGAAGATCCTTATCCTCGACGATGCGACCTCCGCGCTGGACAGCAAGACGGAGGCGAACGTTCAGGCGGCGCTGGAACGCCTGATGCAGGGCAGAACCTGCTTCGTTATCGCGCATCGGCTGTCGACGATCATGAACGCCGACAGGATCATGGTCATGGAGAATGGCAAGGTTGTGGACATCGGAACGCATCCCGAGTTGGTCGCTCGTCCGGGCGTCTATCGCAACCTGTACAACGAACAGTACAAGAGCGCGCACGACGACTCGATGGCCGCGCTCCTCGCCTGACTTCCTCGCCATAATAGGACGGGCTTTACTGGCTGCCGGCGCCCGGCATGGCGGGAACGACCGACAGGGGATACGTGGCCAGAAGCGAGCCGTCCGCGTAGAGGGATGCCGTGTAGACTCCCGTGCGGTTGAACGGCACCGCCCGCAGATTCAAACCGATCTGCAGGGTCGCGAAGCCGGAAGTGTCCAGACTTGCCTCGACGGAGGCCCAGTTGCAGGGCAGAGGCGGCGATGCGAAGATCAGCTCGCCTTCCGGCCCGGTAAACTTAAACGTGAGTTCCCGCTCCACGGCAGATTGGACCCTGATTCCCACGGCTGCCGCAAGGTTTGTATGAAGCGGGAGCGAGTCCGTCATCAAGGCGGAATAGATTCCGATCAGCGACTGTTTGCTCGTCTGTGCTTCGGTGATGACCTGATCACAAAGCACAAAGTAATTGACGAGTACCTCGTCGCGCTCATTTTGCATGCGTCCTCTGTTCCCTTCTCACGGTCCATCCGGCCAGTCGATAGTATCCCTCAGGCCGGCCAGACCAACATTTCACCTTCTGGCTCCGCGTATTATCCGCCATCAATCTCTCAATTTCCTGCTCGATCGCACTCATCCGCAGCCCGCCAATTATGGCGCGATGTTAGACCAGAGATCTGCTGGAGCGAAAAGAGAGAGATGGCCAACGTTTACCGTTGCAATGATGATTTCAGACGTTGGAAGCCCGTGAGCAACCTGATAGTCCAGTACCTGCGAGGTGATCAATACATCGCCGTGTCAGTTCTCTACGAAGCTCGAAGTCTGCTATTGCCGGAACGATGATTTTATGTCCGACTGCCATTAATCCTATACTCCAACGAATTGCATCCCGCGTAATAGTGGGAAATCTGGGATCCGTCAGGATACTGAGAGGCGCTGTATCGAGAAAGATAATTCTCGTCATGCCTTCTCCGTAATATCAGGAAAATGGAGCCGTTCTCCTGTCAAGCGGCGCGATGCATTCAGGCTCCGCATCAGTTCTTTCATGTCCTCTTCCGCTTCTTCAGTCTCTGCTGCCGTGCGCGGTTTTTCCGCCTCGGCCAGCCAGGAATTCAGGAGGGCTATGGAAGGGGCGTTAAGCTGCTTCTGCTCCTCCGAGTCAACCGTCATACCGAAGTTCCTGCGTACGACATCCGCGAGTAGTTCAGCCGCGCTAACACCAGCCTTCCGAGCCTCTTCTTCTATACGAGCCTGCACAGGCAGAGGAAGGTCAATCACGTAAGTCATTGTCCGCGTCTCCTTATGGTCTCCAGAGTCCTCTTTTAATGATATCACAATGCGTTGCCTACTCTAAAGGGCGCAATGTAGCCTGGCGTATCTATCCTCCGTCTGTCCGGATTAAGAGCGAGGCGGATGGGTGACCGCAATAATCGGCAGGCTCCGCACCTGCCGCAACGCGTCTAAAAACAGAGGGAGTTCGGGACGCGGTCCCTTTCCCATGTTTCCATTGGCTCCGTCAGGAAAGACCTGGCGTAATGTGGTTCCACCCGACGGGCTCTGTCCCAAAGTGTGGTACCGCACCTGACTGGTATTCAAATTGGGCTCCGTAAAATGAAGTATGGCCGAGAAGTAAGGGGCGAGGGTAGATCCGCTCTTGTCCGGGTCATAAGGCGGCAGTGCGGGGTACTGCAGCACGAAATAGAATGTGTCGGCGTCAAGATCGCCAATGTGCATCTGAAATTGCGAAGCGACCTCTGGATCGGGCTTACGGCGCATGGCGCTGCAGGCCAGGGTGTAAAGGGACGGTCCTGCCGGTACTTCCAAATCAAGCAAGCACTGGAGGCCCTGCGGCAAGTCTGTGAAAAGCATCCGGGGTAGGAACAAATAGGCCATATCATAACAGAAATAAGACAGGCTGTCCCGTTCTTTGCTTTTGGTAAAATACGAAAAGCGTTTGTTTATAAAATCCCGAAGGTTGCGTCCGATCATCTTGCCCTTTCCTCCTGCACTGGATGTTCTGGGTTGTCATGAGACATCGCGTGACCTCCTCGGCTTCAGCGCGACGGCAAGAAAAAGCACGTTCGTTCCGCGTCCATTAAAGCATGCAGCAGACTTCTTAAGGCGACGCTTTTCTAACGTTTCGCTGCTTTCACACTATTCATTCGTGCTCGCCAAGGGCGCACATCTGTCGCTTCTATCCAGGCGGTGCCGAGAGTACGCGATATGATCGCATAATAATTGGCGGATTGTCTGTTGTCAGGCAATTCGGATATAGCAATATAGCATCCATCCGGATCTTCTCCTACCCCCTACGAAGACAGGTGAAGGTAAAGGTAACAGCGGGTCCTTTTCGTAGTCTGACCGAGTTGATAATGTGTTTTAGCAATCGTGGCCTCGTCGCCTTGGAGGGCGTGCGCCTGCTGGTATTTCGGTGAACAGCCTGAAAGCAGTAGAACAATCATTGACGGCTCGTTCCCACGAGCGATCTGAACGCTCGCCTGATCAATTGTAACAGGATGCCACAATACCGTCAACGTACATATCGCGTTATAGAAAATCGGTAAGGGATCGGACAAAAAAAGTGAACGGTGATTCAGGGTCAATTTAGGTAGAGTGAAGTACCTCCAGCCAATATCGCCAGTTAGGTACGTGGCATCGCAAGATTTTTGAAGCCGGGGCACCATATCGCCCGTACTAGGTGTAGAACAACGGAACGACGCCGGATTGACGTTTCTGGGCGCATGGACTATAATGTCATGGGTTCATCGCGTGTACTGTTCCGCTCTGAGGGTACCAGTCGTGTCGCGCGGCTTCTGATTTCACCGAACCGCGTCTCCCTATTTCGCCAGGCAGGATCGCCATCCATGGATCTATTTGAAAAGATAAACCGTTCGTTTGGCTCGTGGTATGAAGGCCTTTTCGGTGGCGGAGACGATGTCCGCCCCAAAGATATCCTGCGCCGCATTCTTTCCGCGATGGAAGACCATCGGAAAGAGGGTTTCGACAATCGGGTTTATGTCCCCAATCAGTATGTGCTGGAAGTAAACGTTCAGGATGTCGAAGAAAAAGAGTACCTGCTCTCGTTTCTCGACCGGGACGAACTGGAGGCGGCAATTCGCCGCTACTGCCAGCAAAATCATTACCATATTCGGGGCCCGCTGGATTTCACCATTAAGGAAGTAGACGAGACCGAATTGGACGCGGGGCAGCGCGGCGAAAAGATTCGTGTGCTGTGTCGCTACAACACCAAGGTCACCAGTCCCGAAAGTTCGCCTGCGACGCCGGGCCCAATTTCGCCCCCCGTACGCGAAGCATCGGGCGCCCGCGCCGGCCTTCCCGAAATCCCCGTGGAGGAGCGCACCGTCGCGGGCTTCGATCTGCACGACTATGACGATGACGATGGGGGCACCGTGCCTTCCGTTGCATCCGCCGCCCTGGCGATCTATGCGCCCGATCGGCCTCCCTTCCGCTACGCGATCGCGCGCCAGGCAGTAAACATCGGAAGATCTCCTAAAGCGGGCAACGAACTTGTGATCGAGACGGACGGCCAGATCTCCAAACGTCACGCGCGGATCGAGCTGGAAGCCGATGGACGCTTTACGATCTATGACCTGGGCAGCACCAACGGCACCAAGGTCAATGGCCGTCGGATCGACAATCGGCCCCTGAACGATGGAGATGAAATCACGATCGGCGCGACGAAACTGACCTTCCAGCAAGCCGAACGCTTAACGAGCGATCAGAGCCGTAAAGACGATACATGGTGGGCATCGAACGCGGAAGCACGCGCGGTTCCGCCTTCGGCGGGCCGGCAGGGCGCTTTCGGCGGAGCCGCCGCAGCCTTTGCTTCCCCTGCCCCCGCCCGCAATGCGCCGGTGGGCCGAGGAACGATCGGACGATCAGCCCGCCTGATCCTACTGGATGGAGGCGTGCAGGTAGACGACTTCCTGCTGGCTTCGGAAACCACGATCGGACGCGGAGTGACCAACGACATCGTCCTGCCGGACCGCTCCATCGGCACGCGCCACGCGGTCCTCGTAAATGAA
>JBBRKX010000118.1:0-9056 GCA_038231675.1 Chthonomonadales bacterium
AAAAAGTCCCGTCCCGCCACGCTGCTTACGGCACTCGCACCGCCGGACAAAACCGAGCAGGTGGCCAGAACGATCTTCACCGAGACCACGACATTCGGCATTCGCTATACGACCATGGAGCGCTTTACGCTGGATCGGAGATGGGAAACGGTCGAAACGTTTTATGGCCCGGTCCGGATTAAGATCGGCGTCTGGCGCGGATCCGAAACCACCGCATCGCCCGAATACGCGGATGTAAAGGCCGCAGCGCTCGCACATGCTGTCCCGGTCAAGACCGTTTACCTCGCGGCACAGCGTGCTTACATACCGGCGTCGAACGCTGGCGGGCCTAAAGAGGCTTAGAACAAACAGGCGGCCATATCTGCTTAGCAGTCACGCAATATATACGTTCGCCATTGACTTTTTCCTCATCACTTGATAGAATCGGAGGTACAGCCCCTGTCACAGCGCCTATCGCTCTGACTTGCAAATTTATATTCAAACCCACATTGTGAATGCAGCATGTTCGATATGCAAATCCATTCAAGGCTCTAAATGCTCGATACATTTTCAATTGAAAACTTTCGCTTATTCCGCCAAATCGAAATGGCTCGGCTCGGACGCGTTAATCTACTGGTCGGGAAGAATAATTCAGGTAAAAGTGCATTGCTCGAAGCATTAGAGATCTACGCGAGCAATGCGTCTATGTCAACTCTTCGGAATCTATTAGCGGACCGTGACGAAAACTGGAATGACCGCAATCTGCCGGAGCTTCAGCAAGCTGAAGAGGTTCCGTACCGTCATTTATTTCGAGGCCATTCTCTTCCCAATATCGGCGAGTCAGGAATAGCTCTCGGACCGAATACAGAACCGTTGAAACGGATTCAACTACTTTCCGGCGCTTTCCAAACTCTTAAAAATGAAGATGGAAGTATTCGACGAAAACTACTTACCGCCTCTGAATTCTTAGCAATGCAAGCAGAAGAGCAGGAAGAAGAGGATATTACATTTTCGCTGATCGTACAAGACGGAGGAAGAATTAGACGGATCCCACGATCCGATCAACGATATAGCGTCAATCGAACCACGCGTATATCGAACCACGCGTATATTGTTGGACACAGAACCGAGATACCCGTGTCAAGTTGTTCCCACGCGCAATATGTCCCCTCAGAAGATTGCCGCCCTTTGGGACGTGATTGGCCTCACTCCGTTGGCGGAAGATGTTATAAACGGCTTGAGGCTCGTCGATTCTTCCATCAATGGAATTTTGTTTGTTGAAAATCCGAATACTGGCTTGACTCGTATGCCTCTTGTCAGCAGCAGCAATTCCCTTGAGCCTTTGCCCCTGAAGAGTATGGGGGACGGCATGACAAGACTATTTCATATTATCGTCGCTTTGGTAAACGCAAAAGATGGTCTACTGCTCATTGACGAGTTCGAAAACGGCTTACACTGGTCTGTTCAGCAAGCAGTCTGGGAAACCGTCTTTCGGCTTGCTACCCATTTGAATGTACAGATATTCGCGACTACCCACAGCCGCGACTGTATTGCGGGCTTTGAAGGCGCATGGTTACAAGCGCGGGACGCCGGCGCCTTTTTTCGATTGCAGGTCTGTGTCGATGGAAGCCCCTGTGTCAAAGCATATTCCCTGGAAACGCTAGCCGATTCTCTCGATACTGACGTCGAGGTGCGCTAGTGAACGAAGAGTGGTGTAAACATAATGGAGACACGGTTCTGCTATCTGAAAAGGGTTTGCCTCGCCTTGGGTTTTGGCTGATGCCGGATAACCGTATTGACGGCATGTTGGAAGACTTTTGTCGTGAAATGATAGATGCACGCGCCACTGCAATCGTTGAGAAATGTCTTAACATTGCGCAGGAAAGCGGTCATGCGACGTTCAAAAGTACTCATCGTTCAAAAGCATTTGTTCATACTTATCTGGCCTGGCAAGATGAGCCTGGCAGACCTCTTGGACAGGCAATAACCGCGAGGGTGTTACGCGGCAAAACTTCTACGGCGGACGCGTTCGTTAATTGGTTGACGACTTTATTTGCCGAATAAGACCACACAACTACTTTAAACTAAAACCACTTTACTGGAGGCATTTGCGTGACTCAACCCCGTGTATTACCTAAAAAAGACGCCCGCTACATCGTCGGCGTCGATCTGGGCGGCACGAATGTGCGCGCCGCCGTTCTCGACAGCAGTGAGAGGCCCCTTGGACGAGCGGAAAATCCGTCGGACGCGAAATCCGGTGTCACCAGAACGGTCGCACGCATTGCCGAAGCGGTGCGGGGAGCGGCGGCGGACGCCAAAATTCCCATGGACCAGATCGGCTCGGTAGGGATCGCGGTCCCCGGCCATATCGATGTGCCGAACGGCCAGATCCGCTGGGCGCCCAATTTCGGCGACTTTCAGGACGGTCTCTACGTTCCCTTCAAGAACATTCCCCTCCGCGATTACGTGGAGCAAGAACTCGGGATCGCGATGGTGATGGACAATGACGCGAATGTCGCGGCGCTGGGCGAGTTCCGATATGGGGCGGGCCGTGGAACGCGTCATCTGGTGATGTTCACGCTGGGAACGGGCATCGGGGGAGGCATTATCGTCGAGGGCGAGGTGCTTCGAGGCGCGACCGGAGGGGCCGCTGAAGTCGGGCATATCATTATCGCGGATGGCGTCGGCGGCAGCCAGAACGGAGCCCACGGGCGTCTTGAAACGCTCGCAGGCCGCGACCCAATCGTGGAGCGCGCCACGCTTAAAATGGAATCGGGGCGCGCAACGAAACTGTGGGACTATATCCACGGCACGGATGCCCTGCAGCAGATGATTACCCCGGCGCTAATCGACGAGGCCGCCCGCGCGGGCGACGCCATGGCGATCGAAGTGATGGAGGAGATCGGCCACTTCGTCGGCATCGGAATCGCCAATATGGTCAACGTATTCAATCCGGAAATCTTTGTGCTCGGCGGGAAGATATCGCAGTCGGACACGCTGTTTCAGGCCGCGTCGCGCACCGCGCGCGCAACCGCTATTGGATCGATCTTCGCCTCGACCAAGATCGTACGCGCGGAACTCGGAGACGACGCCGGGATCATGGGGGCGGGCGAGCTTGCCTGGCGCGAACTGAAGGCGTAAGTTTCGTAGCAAACCAGCAACGGAAGGATGCAGCCCGCATCCTTCCGTTTTTATTTTTTGAAGGAGACGCTTATGCCGCGTATCACGCAGGACATCGAGATCGACGCGCCGATCGCTACCGTTTATCGCATCGCACGCGATGTCGAATCTTTTCCTCAGTTCATGAAAGATCTCCAGGCGCTAACCGTGCTGGAACGCGATCCCGACGGCGCACGCACGGTGACGGAATGGACCGGGCTCATTCGAGAGTTTAAGATGACCGTCAAATGGACCCAGGAAGACCGCTGGAACGACACGACATGGCGCGACGACTTTTCGCTTATCAAAGGCGACATGGACAAAATGGAAGGGTACTGGCAGTTCCATCCGGAAGGCGAGAGGAAAACCCGTTTCGAGTCCGTCGTCGATTATGAGTACGAAGTCCCCTTGATCGGCGCGATGGTAAAAAGTTTGATCCGTAAGAAGATGACCGAAAACCTTCAGGCAACCATGAGCGCGATCAAGCAAAAATCCGAGGAGGCCCCGCGCATATAAGCAACAATTCTGATTTCTGAAAAGTACTTTTCGCGGCAAAGTACTTGAAATAACAGAGTAATAGTGCTATACTTCCTGACAGGTATCTGCTCGTGCTGGAACAAAAAGGATGGGCGCATGAACGACCGAACGAGAATAGGAATCGCGGTTCTGTTGGCTGCACTGGCGCTTGGAGCGCTCGGTATGGCGCTTTTACAGCCGGTTCCGTTGGGCCTCAACCTGGTCGTCTGGAGCTTTGCGCTGTTTGCCGCGATAGGTTTCCTGTGTAAAAGGCTGCGTGTCCCTCTGGATGGCGGCGGACGGTGGATGGCGCTTCCGGCACTCGCCTTTACCGCTGGCATCGCCTGGACAAGTTCCCCGTTCCTTCAAGCGATGGATGTCTTCGCCGCGGTCGTCGCTATCGCCGTCTTTGCAATGCGGGGAAAAGCCGGGCAGGCGAAGGTGGTCGGCGTTCTCGCCTTTGCCACGGATACCCTGGTCACGGGCCTTTATGCAATCGCCGGGATGCTATTTCTGACGGTCAGTCATATTCAGTGGCCTCAAATCCCCCGAAGCAACACGGTCAAGCACATGGGGTCGATCCTGCGCGGTCTGGTCATCGTCTTGCCTCTGCTTCTGATCTTCGGCGGCCTTTTTATGGCGGCGGACGCCGTGTTCGAGCATCTCGTGCAAAAGATATTTCGCATCCCTCTGGATAGCATCGTTCAAGATGGGTTTTATTTTTTTTGGAGCGGTTGGGTTGCCGGAGGGTTGATCACCGCCGTGTTCTTGCGGGATCCGGCGAAAGAGGCGGAAGAGGATCGATTTCCGAAAGTCGCTCTGGGCCCAATCGAAGTGGGCATGGTGTTGGGACTGCTCGATATCCTGTTTCTGGCGTTTGTCATGGTGCAGATCAGCTACTTCTTCGGCGGTCAGCGTCATGTTATCGAAACGGCGGGCCTGACATCGGCGAATTATGCCCGACGCGGCTTCTTTGAACTGGTTACGGTGGGCGCGCTCGCTCTGCCCGTACTTTTAATATTGCACTGGCTCCTACGAAGCGCATCGTCAGGAGGACAGCGGCTGTTTCAGATCCTGGCGGGAACGCAGGTCGTCCTGCTGTTTGTCATCATGGCCTCCGCTATAAACCGCATGCGGCTTTATCAGGTTGGATATGGGCTTTCCGAAGAGCGTGTGTACGCCACGGCGTTCATGGGATGGCTCGCGATCGTGTTCCTCTGGTTCAGCATTACGGTGCTGCGAGGTCACCGGGACAGATTCGCATTGGGAGCGCTGGTCAGCGGTTTCGCCGTTCTGACGATCCTGAATTTTACAAATCCCGATGCGCTGATCGTCCGCAACAATGTGACAAACATACGTCCGGGGCGGGTCCTGGATGTACCGTATCTCGTCCAGCTTGGCGCGGATGCGGTTCCAGCATTGGTGGAGGCGCTTCCTCGACTTGCGCCGGCCGACCGTGCCCAGGCGGCACGCGGGCTATTGGACCGTTGGGAGGGAGTTCGAAACCCCGACTGGCGCACATGGAACCGGGGTAGAAGCCGCGCATGGCGCACGGTTCACGAACATCGCGACGCGTTGCGGCGAGTGAGTGGCCTCTAGGGTTCCCTACCTGGTCAGTTCCGTCAGTTCCGCGAGTCGCCTCGATACTGCTTCCAGCGTGCGTCCTGAGTGTCGATGGGCAGTGCGATCTGTATCGATGCTTCCGTTGGCTCTGCATCCGAAGAGGGATCGTCAGGAATCGATTCCAGAGCCTCGATCTGTTCCTGAAGAAAGTCCTTTTCGGCTTCCAGGCGCTGGACGGAGTCCGTCATTTCAAGCAGCTTTTGCTTTTCGATTGCAGGCATTTGCGCGACGGCGGCGATGAAAAGCCCCAGTTGCTCTATCTCCGGGGGGAATTCCACCTCGGGCAATGGAATGCCCACTCGCTCGGCAAGTACGTGAAGATAGCGATCGAGCAGGATTTTGCTATCGTCCATCAGCGTCTCATCGTCTAATTGCGCCTCAGCGTCCAGTCCAGAGCGCGGTCCATCGCAAAGCGTCTCCACACGTCCCACCAGGTACGGAAGCTCGGCCTCGAAATACTCCAGGACCCGAAAGCGTTCGTCGCCGCCGGCGATCAAGAGCATCCGGCCATCTTCCAGGTTCTTGACCGCAAGAATCCGCGCGACACACCCGACCTCATATGGCGTCGCGGGCGCCCCGGCCTCTGTTCCCTCCTGGATCAGAACGACGCCAAATGGCGCATTCTTCTCCATACACTCCGCAATCATCACGCGGTACCGCTCCTCGAAGATGTGAAGCTGCAGCGTAAAATGTGGGAATAGGACCGTGTGCAGCGGGAACAACGGCAGCGAATATAGTCTTGGCGAAGAATCGGATGACATAAATCTCTCCGAACCGTCCACGGGCGGTACAGCGAATACGCGTTACAGCCTATACGGCATTCGGGCTGGAACCGTTCGTTCTATTGCGCGCTGCGGCGAAGACACGCCGCGAAAAAGGCGTCCAGACCGTGACGATGCGGCCATGTGCGCAGGAAGGGACCGTCCGCCAACCCCGCAAGTTCGGGTGGCAGGCGCGCCGAAACCGGATCCAGCGTAAAGGAGCCGTGGCCCGGTTCCCCAAGGAAGGCGGCGACGATATCCTCGTCCTGGTTCTTCTCGAACGCGCAGGTGACATAGAGGAGCAGGCCACCGGGAGCCACAAGTTCCGCGGACTGGCGTAACAGCTGCCGCTGCAAGTGTGTAACGGCATGCAGGTCGAACTGTCGCCATTTCGCGTCGGGGCTGCGTCGAAGAACACCACTCCCGGTACAGGGCGCATCGAGCAGCACCACATCGGCGCTGCCCTGCAGAGAGGCAAGCGCTTCCGCGTTCTTTCCGGTCGTCCGCCATGCGCCGTCGCTTTCCGCATCGACTTCCACGATTCGGACATGCCGCGCCCCGGCCCGCTTAGCCCGTTTGAGCACATTCTCCAAGCGTGGGGCGGAGGTGTCGATCGCCATGAGGCGGCCCCGGTTTTGCATGGCGGCCGCCAGGGCGACCGTCTTGCCGCCGCCGCCCGCTCCCACCTCCACTACGGTTTCCCCCGGCTGTGCCCCCGCCAGCAATACGACGATCTGACTCGCCTCTTCCTGGATCTCAAACCATCCTTCGCTAAACCCGGGCAGATCGGGCAGCGTGATTCGACGCGGCAACTCGATCCCCCATGGGGAGTATCGCGTCGGCTGGACAGGCAAAACTTCCGATAGCCGCGCCATCGCGGCCTCTCTGCCGACTCGCAGGGTGTTGACGCGCAGCGTGGTCGGAGCCTGGCGGTTCAGCCCGACGGCGGCGGCCATCGCTTCCTTACCCAGTTGCGCTTCAAGAGCCTCCGCCATCGCGTCCGAAAACGAAAGCGCCACCCGCAGGTGATCGTGAGGATCCTGCGGGCCAGGAAGACCGGCTATCACGGCGCTATAGGCTTCCTCAGAAACAAGAGCCTCCACCGCAGGAGCGCTCACGCTGGAGTCCGTAACCGGCGGAATGGGACTGTAAGTCTCAGGACTATGTGCTGGGTCGGACGGACGCCAGAGTCGTATAAGGTTCTCGGTCGAGACCGGGAGGCCCAACGTCTCCAGCAGGTGTGTCTGCCTGCGAAGATAGCGCACCGAGCCATACAGCACATCTGCAATCCACCGCCGCTCGCCCGCATTGAGATATCGTCTCGAACGGAACTCGGCATCCACCACCCGATCCAACGGAAGCCGTTCGCGTTGCGCCTGCCAACGGTCATAGATCTCGCAAGCGGCGCGCAGCCCGCGGGCCGACTCCCGTAGGGCCGGCTTTGCCTGTGCGGCTTCTGAATCCATCTCTATTTCCCTTCACCAGCACAAAGTAATGCCCCGCTTTGCGCGCGGGGCATTACCTATCAAAAAGGACCGTTACCTCCAGGACACATAGTTGGCGCTCCCGTTTCAATGCGGCAAACTGCCTTTAAACGCCCCCATCATTGCCGCTCCGAACACCATGGCAATCACTACCCCGATAACGACCAATACCACGAGGATAAGGAGCCCACTGACAATTACTTCCCCGAAAGCGGACCCTCCAGAAATTTGTTGGATGGAAGAGAGGCCCATGATCAAAAGAACAAAAGCCCAGACGAAAGAAACAATATTGAGAATTCCCGCAATAGGATTCACCTGCGAAGCCGCAGACGTTTGCGGAAACCCTGTAGCATTGGAAGCGCCGCCAAATGGATTGGGAGCAGTCGTGGTCGCTCCCGGCCCCGTGTGCATGACAGGCGCGCTCGTCATGGGAGAGGATCCGCCAGTTCCCATGGCAAGAAAGATAAGGGCGCCGATCAAGCCCAATACATAGGAAGGGGCTTTCGCGTACACGACCGCTCTCAACGTGCCGGAGTAGGGCGCGGAACTTCCGAACATAGACCCGATCAGTTGTAGAATGGCGGCGTAGATAAACGGTCCGAGAATCATGGCGACCACAGTTCCGATAAGGATCGGCCCTAACAGCGGAGCTGCGGCCAGAGTCGAGTTTCGTGAGAACGTAATGCCCAGTGAAATAAAACCCAATATTCCAGTAACGACCATAAAGGCGAGCGGCGCCCCCAACCCCGTGCGCCCGACTTGATCCTGAAAGAATGCTTTGGGAGACGACAGGATGCGTCCCCAATCCTTGAACGCCTGGACAAGGTCGAATTTATCTTCCACCGGGGCGCTGTAGTTTCCGGCGCCAAATCCAGACCTGGGGGGGCCGCCTGCGCCATAAGGACCAGGCTGACCATACGGTAGAGGCTGATTGTAGGCGGGGCCCCCACCCTGTGTCTGGTTCATGTTTCCACTGAGGTCACCTGCTCTTGGGGCCGAGTAGGGCTGATTATACCCGGGCGGCGGGGGTGCGTTCTGTGGAGAATAGCCTGCGGTTGGCTGTGGCGGCAGGTAACCCAATCCTGGCTGTGGCGCTCCACCGGCCAATCCCTGTGATGGTTGTTCGAAGGGGCCTTGCGTGGTCTGAGGCTCCGCATATTGCGGTGGCGCGCCGAACGGCGAAGGCGTAAAGGCAGCCTGCGCGTCCCCAGTGGTCTGAGGCGGAGCAGCTACAAATGCCGGTGGAGCTTGCAGCCGCTGTTCGGCCTCCCTGGCGATCGGATAGTCCGGCTGCAGTTGCAGCGCCTGCTGCACCGCTCCGAGCGCCTGCTCTCTCCACCCGGCGCGCTCGAGAGAGATCCCGAGATTGTAACGAGCCTGCGCGGAGGAAGGCTGAAGCTGCACGGCCTGCGTGAGAATAGCGATCGCTTCCGAATGCCTCTCCGCTTTGCCGTAGGCCGCTCCCAGATAGAGATGGGCCAGATAGTCGCTCGGATCGTGCTGGGTGGCACGCTCAAGCAGTTCGATCGCGCCC
>JBBRKX010000119.1:0-9048 GCA_038231675.1 Chthonomonadales bacterium
GCTTCGCATAGAGTATTATATTCAGGACAAGACCGTTTCATATGCTCCCCCGCTAAAGTGTTGGTTGGCCCTTACATTTTACCGAACAGGGAGCAGAAACGGTCTTGTTTCTTCCACACTAAATCTGAGGGGTAGTCAGCCAAATACCATTATATGTCCTGAAGCCAGGGATGGGAAAATAATCACGTGATCGCGTGCGATAAAGGGGCGATCCCGCCATAGGTGTGATAACGTCCTTATATCACATGCCAGTCGCTTTCATAGTATACCGATCAATCGAGCAAGAAGCGATGCTGCTATGGATGCTATTCCATGTTCAGGATCTGCGATAACGACAGGTTGAAACCCGAACGAGCATCCATATGACTATTTAATAATGCTCGTAACTAAAGCAAATATTCGTTTATGATTTGCGGACATTGTAAGGTCTCATTCCACCATACTGAGAATACTAAACCTTTTGCCAATGACCCATTTTACTCTTGGTTCGTTGACACGGCAGTTTGTCCTCAGTGCGGCCAAAGCAATATGCGCTTTTACAAAGCCGAAGTATTTGAATTCATTCCGGCACCGGGAGATAAGATCAATCGAGGGCATAAGCCTCCTGTATTGGAGCTAACCTATCCACTCTTTACCAGTCGGTCTCCTTGCCCGGAAGAAGTACCAAAACATTTACAAAAAGATTACTTTCAAGCCTGCAACGTGCTGTTACTTAGCTCGGAAGCTTCGGCTGCGCTATCACGCCGCTGTTTACAGGGCATTTTACGCGATAAGGGCTATCCTCTGCACGATCTTGCCAAACAGATTGAAGCCGTGCTTAACAGCAATACTCTGCCCAGTCACATATCACAAGTTATGGACGCTGTAAGGCAAATCGGTAACTTCGCCGCCCACCCCATGAAAAGCCAAAATACGGGTGAAATTATGGAGGTGGAACAGGGCGAGGCTGAATGGAATTTAGATGTACTGGAGTCATTATTCGATTTCTATTATGTGCAAGAAGCAGCCAACCAAAAGCGAATTGTTGCGCTTAATGCTCGATTGGCCGAAGCGGGGAAAAGGCCCATGCAATCAAACTAAATTCTTATGCGAGAGTTCGCGATAAATCGACGTATGTCCGTCGCAATTTGAATGTACTACAGCCTAAATGAGGAATGGCGTAAGGCAGGACGCAAAGCGTGTCGAGGATTTAGTCTACGCTGGGCGCTCGTGCCTTTATTGAGCTCCGGCAACCAACATAACAGAAACGGCGACTAGTTCTGGCATATAGCTTGGTTGCTCAAGAAGTATCTTCTCGATAATTCGGGGTGAAATCGTCAATTTCGTCGAGTGTCGAGATCAGCGCTAAGCGATTTTCGCCAAGTTACCCCGCCCTATCGAGGTGATACCTCAAGAAGTCTGAACTGGATTTTCTGCCGAGCTAATCCCCTCCTCTGCTTCCGATTTTGCCCTCACCCGGCTGCTTGACCGACTCCCCAAGCGGCGAAGCGTACCATCGAATTCTTTACCGCCAACATTGGTAACGACCACATCCGCAAGGCATACCTGAACGCCACGTGCAGGTTTTCGCAGTGGTGCGACACGAAAGATATTCTGAAGCTCGCGGACGTGCAGCCCGTCCACGTAGCCGCGTTCCTCAAAGACCTGGAGGGAGAATTTCCCTACCGACCGTCAAGCAATATCTCGCGGCACTCCGGATGCACTTTGACTGGTTTTTCGTTGGTCAGGTCCTGGAGATAAATCCTGCTCATGCCGTTCACGGTTCGAAATACATAGTGACGAAAGGCAAAACGCTGGCCCTGCCTGCGGAGGCGACCCAGATTCTGCCACATGCCCAGCAACTCGCCTATTATGCTCACCAAGACGATCAAGCTTTACGACCACCGCCAGGAATGAAATTTCGCTTGATGAGGTCGAGCGGAGCACCATTTGACGCCCGCTTGTCGATTATGGGTTGCTGAGAATCAGCCACAGTGTGAAGTTACCAGGTTGGGGGCTTGCCAAATGTCCCATGTGCATCCGTTAGGGAGGAAGAAAATTGACTGCCACTGAGGTGAAGAGCGGTGATTTCTCGGAAGCGGCTAGCTGCTTGTCTGAGTTGGAAGCTTGGATGAGGCGAAGGTGGATGAAAAACAAAGACTGGCTTCTTAATCTCACTGCGAACAATATGAACTGCTCCGGCCAGATCGGAATCATTTGAAACAACAATCGCAGCGTCGAAGCGGCCAAGGTGTGCATCGTGGACTAAATGGACAGCGAGATTTACGTCAGTTCCTTTTTCCTCACTGCGGTACACGTGCGCCATAGTTGGCCGCATTCCGAGTGTATTGACGCCTGCCCTTTGCTGCACCATGATCGCATCCAACGAGGCAACCTCAGGGAGATAAGTACGTTTGGTCAGGAAATGGCCTTCGATGATTTCAATGGAACTGGTCGTACGAAGTGCCCGCCAATACAGCATCTGTCTGAGAGGTTGGTCAGGATCGTTATGACGTGCATTTACCTTTGCGGTAAAGAACTTCACTTTCGATACTTGATCGGTAGGGCGAAGAATCTGCGAAAAAGCTTGAAGATCAAGCCATTTATAGGGAGTTCCTTTGAGCGCACCGTTATAGAGGTTAAAGCCGTCTATAGCCCAAATGTTCAAAGGAGAGTCCTGGAGGAGAATTAGGGAGCATGAAAAAGCAAAACCGCCCGAAGGCGGTCTCGCAACCCATACTTTAGCATGGGCGGGTTATACACTTATTATCGCCCATATCACCCCCGAAGTCAAGGGGAATGTTAAATCTTTACAGCGCGTTCATGATGTTTTGGAGGCGCAGGCGAGCACGATGTTGTTCGACGGAGCGGCTTGCTCACGCGCTGCCACGTCTTCGATGGTTCTGTACAGGTCGCCATTGTCACTGATAACTCAGGCATTTTCCCTTACCAACACGGGCAATTGCGCAAATCCGCGCAATAATTGGATGAGCGTTGCTCTTGACGCCGCAAGCGCTGCAAAAATGCACCGCAACCGCAGTTCCTCCATGACTCTCGTGGGAACAACACGCTAAAATATCGCGCCTGCTAGAACGTGGTCCGAGGCCTATGGTTTTTGCGGCGCAGTCTGGACCAGCGAGCGGATCGATCACAGGTCTAAGCATCCGTAACGACGTCTTTTGTCAGATGGTTGAGAATTTCTCCGGCATCCGCTTTGACTGCAGCGTGCTCTTCGTGTTGTAAAAGACTTTTTAATGCGGTTACGATGGTTACTCTATCCTCGTCACGGCTTTCCTGCAACGCATCAAGCACTTGACATCGCACCATATAATTTTCGTCTCCAAGTAAGCTGAGCAGAGACTGCACTCGCTCATATTGTTCCAACTCGTATAGGGCGCCCAAGAGTCCAGCCAATACTTCAGGCCGAGTCTCACAGTGTAATTTCTCTTCCAAAAAGGAAACCACATCTCTTCCTCCAATGTTACCAAGGGCGCTGGCGGCAAATCGTTTTACGTCTAGGCGGCGGTCGTTTGTCAACCAGGAAGATGCCGGGGTAGTCGTTTTCCGCACACACTCGAAGATTCTTAATCGAGAATTTTGCGGAAGGTGTGGGCGGTCTTGATAAGTTCATACCCTATTCGCTGGTAAAGGGCGTGCGCCTCGGTGCGGTGAAGTCCGGAGCGTAATCGTACAACGGCGTAGCACTGCGCCGCCGCCCATGCCTCTGCTTGCCGCATAAGTAATCTTCCCGCTCCTAGCCGCCTGGTGCTTTCCTCAACCACAAGCCGCCGATCTCCGCGTAGGGTTCTGATTCCAGCAGATGAACGCCATAAATATGCACCCAACCAATGACGACCTGGCTTCTCTCAATCACGAAAAACCCGTTGTCGTGCTTTGTATTCAGAATGTGAAATTTCTCCGCAACGCGCTCGGCCGTAATGGCATAGCCAAGTTGTTTACTGAGTACCGCGAGGCGGGGAGCATCTTTAACTTCCATTGAGGAGTTGGACACCATAGCTGGTGAAACCGGCAAGGAAGCAAGGAGCCGAACGTACACTGGCTATGCCTGCCCTTTAAAGACAATGCTTTTCACCTGCCGGTTTTTCCTTCAGCTGCGAGAGCGTATACCTCCAACGTCGCAATGGCGGTGCGCTCCCACGAAAACTCCTGAACGCGTGACCGGCCCGCCTGAACGAGCGTTGCGCGGAATTCCTGATCGGTCAGGACCTGCTCGATAGGCCCAACCCACGCCTCCGGATCGGTGAAATGGGGAATGAGAATGCCCGCACCGCCAACGACTTCAGGGATCGAGGTATTGTCAGAACAAATGACCGGAACGCCACAGGTCATCGCTTCCAGCGGAGGCAGTCCGAAGCCCTCATGGCAGGAAGGATAGAGAAGGGTTGCCGCCCGCGCGATCAGGAGCGGTCGCAAGGACTCCTCCACATAACCAGGAATCAGCACCTTCCCTTCCAGCCCGGAACGTGCGATTTCCGTGTGCAACTCGTTCAGGACTTCGCGCTCTTTCGGAGCCCCCGCGATCACCAATTGGAACGCTTCGCGCAGCATCGCGGGGAGGCGAGCGAAGGCGCGCACCAACGTAATGTTGTTCTTACGGCGATACAGGTCCCCGATGCTGAGCAGATAGGGGCGCATGATACCCACTCGTTTCAATTCCGCGTTTTGCTCGACCTCGGGAACGCCGAGCTGAAATTCCTCCCGTCGAACTCCCAGCGGGATCGCATGGACTTTGTCGGGCGAAACGTGCAGGATGTCGATGATGTCTCGTCTGGTCGATTGGGAAACGGCGATCACCTGGGAGGCATTCTCGACGGAGGCACGGATCCGGCGCTGATAGCGTGCGGCGAAGGCGGGCTCGAAATGGTCGGCCAGGCGGAAAAGAATCATGTCGTGTATCGTGACGACCGAACGAGGGGCACGGGGAAGCGGTTCGAAAGCGGGCTCATGAACCAGATCGAACGTATGGTTGAGCCGGCGCATCGCCTGATACGGAAGAGAAGAATCCCGAAAGAGTCGCGTAGACAGCTTATTCGGCATCCAGAGCAGGGACGCGTGGAAGTTCGGGTAGGAGAACCTCCGATAAGGACCCTCGGGTCCCTCGGGCAGATAAGCCACGGTATATTCGTTCGCCTGGTCGACTTCGCCCAGGGCGACAAGCAGATTTTCCAGATAGTATCCGATTCCGCTTTTAGGACGGCAGAGCATCCTGCCGTCGATAAGAATGCGCATGGGACCGCTTTCCCGGAACCGCCTCTCGCCGAACGGCTGTCGTTCGAGAAAGAGCAAGCCCGCACTCTATGTTCCCTGATCTGCCGGTCTATTCGCCACGATCCGCTAACTTCCCTGTCGTGTCCGTACGCCTGGAAAGGATTCGCCCCACTTTTTGAATAATTGCACTGTATGAATAAGCTGCCCCTGGTTTCTATCCTGACGCCCTGCTTCAACAGCGCCACGTACCTCGAACGCTGTATCGAAAGCGTGCTGGCGCAGGACTATCCAAATGTGGAACATATCGTTCAGGATGGGAACTCGCGCGATGGAACCCAGGAGATCCTCGCACGTTATACGGGCCGCATGGATTGGGTGTCCGAACCCGACAAAGGCCAGTCGGACGGCCTGAACAAAGCCCTCCAGCGCTGCCGGGGGGACATCTTCCTGGTGCTGAACGCGGACGACGAACTCCTGCCCCATGCGGCTGCCTGGGGGGTGGAGCAGATGGCGAAGCATCCGGAGGCGGCGGTGATTTACGGCGATCAGCATAACATCGATCCCGCCGGTCGCGTTCTCCTGGATAGTTTTGGCCCTGATCCCTACGATTTTGTCAAAATGTTTTGTGTGGAAGATGTATTGCCCGCGCAGGCCGCATTCATTCGGCGCGAGGCCATGGAAGCGGTAGGATGGTATGCGGACGTAACGCGTAAGACCTGCCCCGATTATGAGATGTGGGTGCGTTTAGGGCTCAAGTTCCCGATGCTTCATGTCCCTGGATTTGTCGCTCGATATCGCCTGCATCCCGACTCGGAAGGGTGTCAGGAAGAGGCTCTTGAGGCGATGATCATTGCAAAGCAGGAAGTCATGGAACGCATCTTCTCCGACCCTGACACATCTAAAGACATACGGGCATTAAGGCGACGTGCTTATGCCGGGCTGCTGTGGTGGATCGCGGATGGCTTGTTGTTTCAGGGAAAGGCCAATAAGGGATTGCGACGCGCAGCCAAAGCCATGACGGTCTATCCCGGCCTGCGTCTGCTGCGTAAGACGCCGGGTTTTCTGTTCAACTGGTGGAAAAGCTCTCGGAACCGTTTTGGTTTGCCCTCCTTTGCGATCGCGGAACAGGAAAAGAGCGGCACATAATGCTGACTTTATTTGCCATGCCGAAGCCGTTCGAGGGGCATATCGGGGTGATCCAGCGGAACGCAATTCGAAGCTGGACGCTTCTCGATCCTCGTCCGCACATCATTCTCATCGGAAGTGAGCTTGGAACTGCGGAGATCGTGCGAGAACTCGGGCTCACACAGATGCCGGAAGTCGCGCGCAACGCGTATGGCACGCCCCTTCTTCCAGAGATTTTCGCGCGAGCGGAAGCGCATTCTCACAGTGAACTCCTCTGTTACGTCAACGCGGATATCATTCTGACCTCCGATTTCATGCGCGCCGTAACCGCGATTCAGGGCGTCGAAAAGCGGTTTCTTATGGGAGGAAGACGCTGGGACGTAGGCATCACGAGTCCCCTGGACTTCGAGGGCGCGTGGGAAACGCGTCTTCGGGAAAGAGTGGGGCAGGAAGGCCGCCTGGACCCACCCGGCAGTATAGACTATTTCGTTTATCCCCGTGGGCTCTGGACGGAAATCCCTCCTTTCGCTATCGGCCGGTTTTATTGGGATAGCTGGCTGTTGTATCGGGCGCGCAAGGTCGATGCGGCGCTCATCGACGCAACCGCGTGCGTTATGGTTGTTCATCAGCGGCATGGTTACAACCAGTCTTCGGCACAAAGCCAGGATCCGCGCCAAGGGCCAGAAGCCAAGCATAACATCCTGCTTGCGGGCGGGGAGCATCACTTATATACGCTGAGATCCGCGACCCATTTGCTGACGTCGGAGGGACTGGAACGCAGTAAGCCGGGCCGCCGGCAGCTTGAGTTTCTGCAGTCGAACTGGCGTTATTTCAGCAGGAGGGGCTATCGCGCATTGCAAAGCGCCGCCGAGAATAGACCCCTGATACGTCCTTTCCTGCGTCCGCTGCTATCCGCCGTGCGCGCCACCCGCCCGCTCCTCAGCAAGGCGGGGAGGGCGCTCGTGAGATACCGTGATCGTAACCAGGAGACCGGCACGCCGGCGCCTGATTCTGCCGGAAATACTCCGGCCGTATGAAATATGAAGGAGCGAGAGCCGTGAAGAAGCGGATCGTAGTTGCCGGAGGCGGGGGATTTATCGGGGGGCATCTCGTTGCCGACCTGCTCCGCCAGGACGATGTCGAGGTTGTTTCCATCGATGTGAAGCCGGTGAGCGAATGGCACCAGCAATTCTCGGCGGCGGAGAATCACGTGCTTGATCTCAGCCTCCGGGACAACTGTTTTGCCGCCTTACGAGGCGCGGACGAGGTATATACGCTCGCCGCGGATATGGGCGGCATGGGATTTATTGAGAATAACAAGGCGCTCTGCATGCTCAGCGTCTTGATCAACACACACCTGCTTATGGCGGCTCGCGAACACAAAGTGGGCCGGTATTTCTACGCCTCTTCCGCTTGCGTGTATGCGGCCGATAAACAGACGGACACGGACGTCACCGCGCTTACGGAGGCGGACGCCTATCCGGCCATGCCGGAGGACGGCTATGGTTGGGAAAAGCTATTCAGCGAGCGGATGTGCCGCCATTTCCGAGAGGATTTCGGCGTGAATACGCGGGGCGCGCGTTTTCACAACGTGTATGGCCCGCATGGAACATATGCCGGTGGCAGAGAAAAGGCTCCCGCGGCGATCTGCCGCAAGGTGATTGAAGCGCAGCTTTCCGGCCGGCATGAGATCGAAATCTGGGGCGACGGGAATCAGACCCGCAGCTTTATGTATATCGACGACTGCGTACAGGGCATGAAAGCGATCCTGTACAGCGATATCCTCGAGCCGATCAACCTGGGCAGCAGTCAGCTTGTCTCCATCAACCAACTCGTCGATATGGTGGAAGAGATTGCGGGCATTACGCTGCGGCGCAGTTATAATCTGAACGCCCCCAAAGGGGTGCGAGGCCGCAACAGCGACAACACGCTTATCCAACAAAAGCTCGGTTGGGAACCTTCCATTCGCCTGGAAACCGGTCTGGAAAAGACGTATCGCTGGATTTATAACGAACTCACTGCGGCGAGAGCATAGTTCGCGGTCCTGCAGGCATCCTTCTCACGGTCTCAATTCATGATTCATCAGACGAGCCCAACATGGCTTCATGACCCCGCAGTTCCCGCCCGTTCCGGTCCTTTGCCGAGCCGGACATAGTCGACCACCGATCTCAAGACATCGCTTTCCAGCAGGCGCCAGCAGTCGATCACGGTGCGCCTCCTTTCCGGGCGGGACCAGGCTTCGGGTCGGATCTGCCGGAACTCTTCCCAGGGCGTCGCAACCACGACGACTTCGCTCGCGATCACGCACGCTTCCGCAGAATCGCAATACTGGACCTCCCCGCGCAGCTTCGCGCGGGCAGCGTCCAGGGCCGCAGGGTCATACACCGATACCGCAATGCCCCGATCCAGCAACGCCTGGGCCAGCAGCAAGCCGGGTGACTCCTGAACGACATCGGAGTTCGGCTTGTAAGCGAGGCCGAGGATACCGGCGCGGCCACCCGAGCCGAGTTCCTGTTGCACCCGGTCCGCAAGCAGCGCGGTTTCCGCATGATTCGCCCTGTCGGTTGCTTCCGGCACCAGGGCCGGAACTTCCAGCTGGCGGGCGAGAAAAGAGAGCGCCTGATTATCGCGCGGGAAGCAGGGTCCGCCATACGCGATGGCGCCTCGCAGATACTTTCGCCCAATGCGACTGTCCAGGCCGATCGCGGATGTGAC
>JBBRKX010000120.1:0-9044 GCA_038231675.1 Chthonomonadales bacterium
CAGCTTTGCCACGGCCACGCGCAGATGCGGCGCCGCGTTGGCAAAATCCCCGGTGTCCGCCAGCGCGCTTCCATAGCCATAGCCATATACGCCATTATCAGGGCTTAGATCGGCCGCGCGCTTCAGGTCCTGCCTGCCTTCATCCGTCTTGCCTGCCGGGACATACACGACTTTGCCGAGTTGATACCAGGCTTCCGCGTTTTTCGGGTCCAGCGTGATGGCACGCTCCTCGGAACTTTTGGCGCCGGGGGAATCCCCCGCAAGACGCTGCGCCAGTCCCAGGACCTGATAAATCTCCGCATTTTGAGGAGCAAGCTGTGCGGATCGCTGGAGTTCCACGATGGCGGCAGGGAAAGATCCGGTAAAAAGGTAAGTCTTTCCCAACGCAAAACGCGTTTCATAGCGGTTGGGGGCATAGTCTCTGGCACGTTCAAAAAGCGGGATTGAGTCGCGTATTCTCCCCGCTCGCGCATACCGATTTCCCAGCACGTAAGCCGCCCAGGGATCCTGCGGGTCTGCGCGCACCGCATGTTCCAGGTCCGCCGTGTTGCGCCGGTTCATCAGCCAGAGCTGCACGGAGTCGCTTGTACCCAGCCATGCGACCGCAACGGACAGGACCACTGCCAGAGCAATGAGCGCGGCCCATTTCAGCAGCCGGGCGAATCGAAAGTGAGAGGGCGGAGAGGAGGTTTCGTAAGCAGTCATGCAAATAGATTCCGGGAGCGCGGGAAAACAATCTGACCCTCATAGGAGAATGGTCCGGGCGCATGCCCGGACCATTCTACTTTCGCAACGAACCATTCCGGCGCGTATTTTGCATCACATGAGATGCAACGGGATTACAGCCGAGTACGCGCGGTTGTCTACAAGTCTACGGGTATTTGTTGGAAAGCACTTGCATGCCCGTGACAAAACAAGCCTCCGGGTTGTCCTGGCCAAAATCCCACATATTAAACGGCTGTGCGGTCGCGGCGGGTCGCAGGGCCTTGACATGACCATCGCAGAACAGGTTGTCCATATTGTTGGTATGGCCGGCATAGCCGGAGTCCCAACAACAGCTCTGATTCTGTTTCACATCGTTACCGCTGCACCACCAGCCGGATGCATAATCATCCCAGCCGGCTCCGTTACCCGTTTCAACCACCAGGAATTTGTTCGCCGGAGATTGGACCGACGACAGGGACGGGGGATTTGCCGCACTGAACACTGAATTGGCATCGTTGATCGAATAGTTGTCCGAGTATCCATTCCCGTCGTTGTTCTTGTCCGGATTGGATGGACACTTCCAGATTTGGAAGCTCTTGATGTAGGGATTCAAGAGGCCTCGAAAGCTGACGCCGCCCATGTCTCGATCCATGTACTGTTCGTCATAGTCCTGGGTATACTGCTGGAATGCGAGACCAACTTGTTTCAGGTTGCTCAGACAGGATGCCTGACGCGCTTTCTCACGCGCCTTTGCGAATACGGGGAAGAGAATTGCGGCCAAGATAGCAATAATAGCGATTACGACAAGTAGCTCAATCAACGTGAATCCTCGACGCTTCATGCTCATGCTCCTTAAACTCCGACTTAAAGCAGTCGGGTGCTAAATATTATAATACCCCATAAGTACGATATTTGCGAGGATATTGTTCCCATACCGCTCTTATCGCGGAAATCTATGATGGGCCTGCCAAAGTTGTTTTTCCTTTTATCAATTAGGGGCACGGCTCCCTCTCAATATTTCCGCGTCTTTAGCCTTCCGGCGTCCACATAGTGGTGTCGGGTAACAAAGATTTATGGTTGTGCCCGAGCGCATGGGGCGGTAAGTCCGTGAAAAATAAGGCGTCCACGCAGGAAATATGTGCGCGAGCGGCGCACATATGTAGTATAGTTATATAGACTGTAGTATATACCGGGACTCCCCCGTTTTCCCATCGAGTTCAGTCTGCCTCGCGCCTGCAAGTATCTGACCGAGGGAAGAGCAGAATCAAATAGTCCATTAAAAGCAGCGAATGTATACGGCGAAGGTTCGCTGCGCGCTCCGTCCGTTGTCCCTCAACATCGATGGTTACGCGTCTGATACATCGTTATGAACGATCGGCCAGTGAGTTCAAAGAATGCCTGGACCATTCCCCTCCATTGGCAATCACAGTCGCTCTACAGGGTGAAAGCCTCTTAACATTGGCGCTAAAACATTTTCGGACACCTGCCAATAATGCGGGGGTAAGCCGTTGTAACCGAAGGAACCATCGCGAGTTATGGAGATGGGTCACCTCCTTCGCTCGATCCGACGAGAATTTAGCACATGAATAGACCTTCCTCCTCCGCGAACTCAGCCGTTTTTGTCTCCTGCTTCAAGCGACATTGGTCACGATGGCTAGGAATCGGTATTTTAGCCTTCCTCATAATTCTTGCCGCCAGCCTTTTTCTCGCTCCACGCACCTTTACGTCAAAGCTCTCCCTCTCCGTGGCCTTACCCACCGAAGCGGCGGGTGGACTGGCAAGTATGGCGGGGCTGTCCGCCAGTCCGACAGCCAAATATATCGGCGTATTGCGAAGTCGCAGGTTTGCGGAAGAGGTGGAATCCCGCGCCCATCTCCAATCGATTTACAAAACGCCGTCTGAAGAGGACATGGTGGACATGATCCTCATGGGACTGACGGTAACAGACAGCACACGCGATGGTCTGATCTATCTCAGCTTGAGTCTGCCCGCCCCCCCGAGCCTTCCACGCCCTTCTTACGCGCGCATCCAGGAAATGAAAACAGCGGTGGCGACGGCGACCGGCCTCTACGGCACTGTGCTGCGCGAATATGTGGCGTCCTCCGACTTCGATAGGGACTCCCTGTTATTAACGGGAGCGGACGAGCGCGTAAAAGCGGCGAGGAAAGAGTATGACGCCTCGGTCACATATCTCGCGGACCTGGTGCGATCGCAAAGCTTCACACCCGCATCGAACATAACTCGCAATAAGTCTTCCTCCGGCGACGTGGGCGGACCCGAAGTCGCCGCGACCGAATTAGAAGTCTTATACGGACGGCGCGCCACGCTGGAAGCAGATCTTCAAGCACTGGAAGCGACCGCACAGGCAGGAAATGCATTTCGACGGGATCAGCTCAACCATATCGAAAACCTTCCCACGGAAGATCCTTTACTCCCCAAAGCGCGCGCCGAGGCGAGTGCCGCCAGCAGCGCATTCGAGGCTTTAAGACTTCAGTTCGGCCCGGAACATCCGCGCGTGATCCTCGCTCAGGACCGACTCAAGCTTGCGCAGCATGCGCTTGAGCGGGAAATTTCCTCCATCCGACAGGGATATACCACGCAGAGCGTTGAGGTCAGAACCAAGCTATCCGGTTTGACAACCCAATTCAACACGGTCCTCCGCCAGATCGCCCAGGCGGAACACGGGGCACGGCTCGGCCAGACATATTACGCGGAATTCGAACGGCGGCGAAACGAGGTCACCCTGAGGCTGGAAGTCCTGAAATCCGTTTCGTCTCAAGCCGCCAACCTCTCCGTGCAGCTTGTCTCGGCTACCAAGCGCTTGAACGTGATCGACACGGCGCGTCCCGCGCGTTCGGCTTATCCCGGCACATCTCTGTTGGGTCTCTTTAGCCTGTTCCTGAGTACGATCCTGGTCACGGGATGGGTCTTGATCGAGTTCGCACTTGCCGTTCGTGGCGCAGCCGGTGCCGCCGATCCTGTATCACGCGCTGCTTAGAGGAGAGATACCATGCAGGTAGTTATACTATGTGGAGGCCAGGGAACCCGTTTGCGTGAAGAAACGGAATACCGGCCTAAGCCGCTTGTCGAAGTGGGAGGCCGCCCTATCCTCTGGCACATCATGAAGCTTTATGCCCACCATGGGCTTCGGGACTTCGTCCTGTGTCTGGGTTATCGGGGCAGCATGATCAAGGACTATTTCCTGCGTTATGAAGCCATGAACAACGATTTCAGCGTCTGCCTGGGCGAAAAGAACCAGATCCGATATCATGGCGCGCATGAAGAACAGGACTTCAATGTTACCCTCGCCGAAACCGGCCCCACTTCCATGACGGGCGCCCGCATCAAGAGGGTCGAGCGCTATGTAGATGGGGATACGTTTCTCGTTACGTATGGCGATGGGATCAGTGATGTGAACATCAGGGAGCTGATCGCTTTTCACAAATCCCATGGCCGTCTGGCGACCGTCACCGCAGTCCGTCCGAATTCCCGATTCGGCGTCCTGGAGATGGATGGGCCAGGACAGATTCGCAGTTTCGCGGAAAAACCGCAGATGGCGGGCTGGGCCAGCGCCGGTTACTTCGTGTTCGACCGTCGGGTGTTCGATTACCTCGATACCGAACCGGAATGTATCCTGGAGCAAGAGCCGCTCGAACGATTGACGCGAGAAGGACAATTGATCGCTTATCGCCATAACGGCTTCTTCTTTGCCATGGACACCTACCGGGAATACCAGCAGCTCAATGAACTCTGGAACGACGGCCAGGCTCCCTGGGCGGTTTGGAACCAGGAAAGGAATGAAGATACATGCCTGGCGTCATGCTGACAAACGGGATCCACTCCGGTGCGGCGCCGGACTTCTGGCAAGATCGCGCTGTATTCGTCACCGGCGGGACCGGGCTCGTAGGCAGTTGGCTGGTGAAGTCTTTGCTGGCTGCCGGAGCGGACGTCGTTTGCCTGGTGCGTGATGGCGCGCCACAATCCGAGTTGTTGCGCTCGGGCGCGTTGGGCCAGTGTAAAATCGTCCATGGACAGGTGCAGGATCAGGCGCTCATGGAGCGCGCTCTGGGAGAATACGAGATCGACACGGTCTTCCATCTCGCCGCTCAGACGATCGTGGGCATCGCGAATCGCAACCCTGTCTCGACCTTCGAAGCAAACATACAGGGAACGTGGTCGCTCCTGGAAGCCTGCCGACGGAGCCCAAAGATCCGGCAGATCGTGGTCGCCTCTTCCGATAAGGCATATGGAGACCAGGAGGTTCTGCCCTACGACGAAAGCACTCCTCTTCAAGGCCAGCATCCTTATGACGTAAGCAAGTCCTGCACCGACCTGATCTCCCATATGTATGCCGTCTCCTATGGCTTGCCGGTCGCGATCACGCGCTGCGGCAACTTCTACGGAGGAGGCGACTTGAACTGGAACCGCATTGTGCCGGGAACGATCCGGTCGATTCTGCGTGGACAGTCGCCTATCATTCGCTCGGATGGAAAGTTTGTGCGCGATTACTTTTATGTCGAGGATGGAGCTGCGGCGTACATGCTTCTGGCCGAGCGCTTGCATGGGCATCCGGAACTTTATGGCGAAGCGTTTAATTTCTCGAATGAGATACAGGTCACGGTGTTGGAGCTGGTGGACCGGATCCTTCAATTGATGGAATCTCCCCTGAGGCCGGAAGTGCGGAATGAGGCAAACAATGAAATACGCCATCAGTATTTGACGGCGGCGAAGGCGCGCAATCTTCTCGATTGGAAGCCTCTCTTTACGCTTGAGCAAGGGCTGGATGCGACGGTTGCCTGGTACAGCGAGTTTTTTCGGGAAAGCGACGCGCGGAGCGAACGCAAAGTGCCGGCATGCGCGCTCTAGTCACGGGAGCTACAGGCTTTGTCGGCTCCTATCTGACGGAGGCGTTGCTGGAGCACGGCGCAACGGTCGCGGTCCTTCGCAGAGCCGAAAGCAATCCCTGGCGCATCCAGCATTTACTTCCTTCCCTGGTTTCCATCGAAGGGGATATCCATGCGCTCGTGCCTTCCCACCTGGGGATAAGGGCATTCAGGCCGGATACGGTGTTTCATCTCGCATGGGATGGCACGGGAAACCGGCATCGAAACGAAGCAACGCAGGTTCACCGCAATCTCAACGGAACCATGGATCTCGCGAAACTGGCGCGTGACTCGGGTTGCGCATCCTTCGTCGCGGTGGGCTCTCAGGCGGAATATGGCCCACTGGACAAAAAGATCGACGAAGAGGCGCTGCCCAATCCCACGACAATGTATGGGGCCGCGAAACTCAGCGCTTATCATCTCATTCGCCAGATAGCGGCCAATTCGGATATGCGCTTCGCGTGGATACGCCTGTTTTCCACTTACGGACCGAAGGACAATCTTCAATCGATGATTCCCATGCTTATTGAAACACTCCTGCGGCGTGAGAGGCCTGCACTCACACGAGGCGAACAGCGTTGGGATTATCTTTTCGTATCCGACGTCGCGAGAGCGCTGCTCGATGTGGCCCGATGTCCCGCCGCGACGGGAGCGTTCAACGTTGGTTCCGGACACGCAATGCCCGTGCGCTGCATTGTGGAGCAAATCGGTGAACTCATCGATCCTTCCTTGCCGTTAGGTTTTGGCGAAGTGCCCTATCGCCCGGATCAAGTGATGCACCTTGAAGCGGACATCTCTAAGCTGCGGCGGATTACGGGTTGGAAACCTCAGGTCGGACTTGCTGAAGGATTAAGACATACCGTGCAATGGCACCGGAGGACGAATAGCGATGAGTAACGAAGCGATTACAAAGCCATGTCGCTTGTGCGGCGAATACGGACTGGAACTGTGTCTCCGTCTGGACAACATGCCGCACGATATATCCCGACTGCTACAAGAGTCGGAAATCGCTCAGGACCGGCCGATAAATCTGTGCGTTTATGCCTGCCAATCCTGTGGATTCGTCCAGTTGGCGCAGACGCTGGAAACCACGTACTACGACGATTACTTGATGACAGCCACGCACTCGCCGCAGATGCAAGAGTACCAGGCCCAACAGGCAAATGAGTTTGTGGATGGGTTCAACCTCCGCGGCAAAAAGATCATCGAAGTCGGATGTGGGGATGGAAATTTTCTCAACTGGATCCACAAGGCAGGCGCTCAGCCATCCGGGATCGAACCTTCCGCCAGATTTCGGCGGGAAGCGGAAAAACTCCCCTATCCCATCCATGCCGGTTACGCTGGCCGCGCACACCCGATTCCCGGCGCGCCTTACGACGGATTCGTAACCCGGCAGGTTCTGGAGCATGTTCCGGAACCGAACGATTTCCTTCAGGGCATACGACGGTCGCTTGTTCCCGGCGCGGCGGGCCTGGTGGAAGTCCCCAGTCTGGAGCAGGCGCTCGAAGGCCGCCGATTCTATGATTTCTTTCCGGATCACCTCAATTACTTCTCGGCGCGAACGTTGCGCATGGCGCTGGAACGGAATGGCTTCCAGGTTCACGAGGTGGTTCGCGGCATGAACGGCGAGTACATCGTGGCTTATGTTACCGCGCAACCGGTTCCGGACCTCTCGGATGTTCAAACCACGGTGGATCTGCTGGCAAGCGATATTCACGGCTTTCTGGATCGTTTTGGCAAAGATGGCAAACGGGTTGCGATCTGGGGAGCGGGTGGCAAGGGGCTTTCTCTCCTCGCCACTGCGCGAGTGCGCAACGTCGCGTATGTGATCGATTCGGACCCCCATAAAATGGGACGTTTCACCCCCGTGTCCCATCTCCCGGTGGTCGGACCGGAAACGTTGCGGACATCTCCCGTGGATGCCGTTATCGTCACGGCGCTGGCTTATAGGGAGGAAATATTGCGGCAATTGCGCGTCGAACTGAATTTTCAGGGCGTCATCGCCCTTCTTGGACCGAGGCTTGAAATCCAAGAAGTCGAGATGTTTACCCGATGAAGTTAGGAGCGAGGATAGTCACGTTAGCGCGAGCGGGCGGCATTGACCAGTCGGTGGGCTACACCGTGCTGGCCCGCGGATGGTCGGGCATGGCGGGTCTGGGAACGCTTTTGTGCATCGCGCATTTTCTAACCTCCGCCGAACAAGGGTTTTACTACGCGTTTTCAAGTCTAATCGGCCTCCAGGTATTTTTCGAGCTAGGCCTGACATTTGTGCTTCTTCAGTTCGCCAGTCACGAAAAAGCGAAATTGACATGGAGCCCCGATAGGACCCTCCAAGGCGATGAAGCCTCGATGCGCAGGCTTGGAAGCCTGCTGCGCCTGGCCCTCAAATGGTATGGTGTCGTATCGTCATTGCTTCTCCTCTTTGTGCTGCCGGCCGGATCACTCTTTTTTACGCGCCATGCTGCGGGAAGCCCTGGAGTGAACTGGCATCAGCCCTGGGTATTCGTCGTTTTAATGACGGCCGGATCGCTCTTCGTCAGCCCGACGTTCGCGATATTGGAGGGTACAGGCAAAGTGGGTGAAGTCGCCCGCATGCGGACCGGACAGGCGATTCTCGCGAACATTGCCTTATGGTTGGCGCTGGTGTGCGGTTTTGGACTTTTCGCTTCGGTTTGCTATGCCGCGACGAACCTTATTATCGAGCTCGTCTGGATGCTGGCTACCTATCGCCGGTTCTTTCTGGATCTGTTCAAGCTGTCCGATGGGCCGGGAGGCATCGATTGGCGTCGGGAGGTCTGGCCGTTCCAGTGGCGCATCGCCCTCAGCTGGCTCAGTGGATACTTTATGTTCCAGCTGTTCACACCGATCGCGTTTGCCCTGTATGGGCCAAAGACGGCGGGGCAGGTCGGCATGAGCTTGAGCATCACGACGGCGGTTTCGGCGATTGCCCTCGCCTGGATCAACACCAAATCGGCTCCATTCGGCACCCTGATCGCCAACAGGGAGTTTCGCCCGCTGGATGAAATGTTCTCCAGGGCATTTCGACAGTCGATGATTGTTGCCGGCTGCGGTTGCCTTGCCGTATGGCTGGGGGCTTACACGCTGTACCTGGGTCATTTTGCACTTGCCAGGCGGATGCTTGGGCCCTTGCCTCTCGGCATCCTTCTGCTTGCGGCGATCCTCAACCAAATCGTCGCGTCGGAAGCGATTTATTTACGCGCCTTTAAGAAAGAGCCATTTCTGGCTCTCTCCCTTTTAAACGGTTGTCTCGTCGCCATTTCCGCCTTCGGCCTTGGCAGAGCCTATGGGCCAACCGGTATGATGAGCGGATACCTGTCGGTCAGTTTACTGGGTTTCTTCCTGGGAACCTGGATTTTCTTCGATCGGCGCAAGTTGTGGCGGACGTCACCGCTGTCCGACGTGCAAACGAGGGTCGCGTGACCCGATGTTAGACAA
>JBBRKX010000121.1:0-9026 GCA_038231675.1 Chthonomonadales bacterium
CCGGAGAAATGGCCGTGACCACCACGCGCGTGGCGAGTGCGCTTGGCGTGATCGGAGACCTGGTGACCCTCTGGGAGGAGTGGGGGCGCGACGCAACGGCGTGGCGCTCGGCGCCTGCCGCTCTGCCGGAAGGTCTTGCTGACGGGGGACGCAACAGCTTCCGGGAACGGAGCACGCGTTTTCATGACCGCGAGGCGGGGCGGCTGGAACGATTGGGAAACTTGCTGGGCCAACTGGAGCGGACGAGCGACGCAGGCGTTACGCGGCTGGGCATGGTGGCAGGCGCACTCAATGAAGCGATCCGTGGGATGCGACTGCTGCCGTTTTCCACTCTCTTCAACCTTTTCCCCCGCCTGGTGCGCGATGTAAGCCGGGAGCAGGAGAAAGAAGTGCGGTTTGTGGTGGAAGGAGGATCCATCACCGCAGACAAGCACCTGCTGGAAGAGATGAAAGATCCCCTGATGCACATGCTGCGCAACGCCATCGATCATGGCATCGAACTCCCGGACGAGCGTTTGCGGCAGGGTAAGCCGCGCGAAGCGATGCTTCGGCTGCGTGCTTACCAGACGGCGAACAGCGTGGTCATCGAAATCACCGACGATGGACGAGGCCTGGACGTGGAAGCGATTCGCCGCGCCGCAGTGCGGAAGCGTTTGAGCAGCGCCACGGAAATCGCAGCGCTATCCCCCGAAGATGTGCAGATGCTTATCTTCGCGCCCGGCTTTTCCACCAGTCCGCTCATCACCAATCTGTCCGGGCGTGGCGTGGGACTCGACGTTGTACGCACCAACATCGAGCGGCTCAAGGGCAACATTGCAGTGCGATCCGCGCCCGGTCTCGGCTGTACCTTCCGGCTGCAGGCGCCCATCACACTCGCGACCACGCGGGTGCTGTTGGTGCGGGTGGCCCGTGGAAGCTATGCCCTGCCCGTGGAGGCCGTGCAGGAGACCTCTCTGATTTCGCCTCAGGCCGTCTTCACTCTGGAGGGGCGACCCACTTTTCGCCGGGACGGCCAGCCAATCCCGGTAGTGCGCCTCGCGGATCTGCTGGGTTTGCCGGCGCCGCAGTCGGCGAATCCTATCGGCAAAAAAAAGCAGGAGCATGCTTCGTCGGAGCAATCGCTGCCATGTATCCTCCTTTCCATCGGCACGGAGCGACTGGGGCTGTTCGTGGATGCCCTGGTGGACGAGCAGGAAGTCATTCTTAAACCTTTCGGCGGACTGCTCCAGCGCGTGCGCAACGTTTCCGGCGCGACCATTCTAAACACGGGCGAGATTTGTATGGTATTGAATCCGAGAGACCTGATCAAAAGCGCACAAAAAGGGCGCCTGGACAGGGGCGATGCAAAGCCGAGCGCCGAACCGGAGCGCAAGAAAGTTCTTTTACTCGCCGAAGACTCGATCACGACGCGGACACAGGAAAAACGCATCCTGGAAAGCGCCGGCTATGAGGTCGTTACGGCAGTGGATGGCGCGGATGCGCTCAACAAGTTCGGGACCCGCTTATTCGATGCGGTGGTCTCGGACGTCGAGATGCCCAATATGGATGGTTTGACGCTTACGGCGCGCATCCGCCAGGACGCACAGTACAAGGAGGTGCCCATTATCCTCGTTACCTCGCTGGCCTCGGACGAAGACCGGCAACGCGGCATCGAGGTGGGCGCCAACGCCTACATCGCGAAAGGCACATTTGAACAGACCGTGCTTCTGGACACCTTGAGGAGGCTGGTATAAATGTCGCAAAAACCGATTCGTGTCTTGCTGGTAGATGATTCTCCGCTTGCGCTGGTCGTGCTGCGGCGGATGCTTGCGACCTCGCCGGACATTGAGGTAGTGGGCGCAGCCGCGAACGGCCGCGAAGCACTGGTGTTGATTCCTCTCCTGCAGCCGACGCTGATTTGCACCGACTACCACATGCCGGAAATGAACGGTCTGGAACTTACGCAGCAGGTGATGGCCCGCTTCCCGCGCCCGATACTGGTGGTTAGTTCCGCGGTGGGCGAGGCCGACACCGATCGGGTTTTCGCCCTGCTCGAGGCTGGAGCCGTGGATGTTTTCCCTAAACCACGCGGCGGACTGGAGATGGATGCTCTCGCCGCCGAGCAGTTCGTCAAAAAGGTGAAAATCGTGGCGGGCGTGTGGGTCCTGGGCCGGTCGCCCAAAGAGCCTGGGGTACGGAACCCTGCGCCTGCTCCCCGTCTGGCGCCTGCGTGCGGCGCTCGCGCGCCGCGGATCGTCGCCATCGGAGCTTCCACCGGAGGGCCGCCGGCGTTGCAGACGATCCTATCGCATCTGCCGGGCCACTTTCCGCTGCCCATCCTCTGCGTTCAGCACATCAGCATCGGCTTTTTGTCGGGGCTGGTGAGCTGGCTTGCGACGTCCTGCCAGGTAAAAGTTCTGATTGCGCGCACCGATGAAATTCCCCAGCCGGGATGTGTCTATTTCCCGCCGGAAAACAACCATCTCTTGATTGATCGCAAAGGCCGCCTGCAACCCTCGAACGACCCTCTCTTCGGAGGGCATCGCCCTTCGGTCACGGTGACCTTTCGCTCGGTAGCCGAGTATTACGGTGACACGGCCATTGGCGTGCTGCTCACCGGCATGGGACGTGACGGCGGCGAAGGGATGCAGTCGCTGGCGCAGGTCGGCGCTCTGACCATTGCCCAGGATGAGGCGAGCTGCGTGGTCTTCGGGATGCCTAAAGACGCCGTGGAGCGCGGAGCGGCACGCGCCGTGCTCCCCATTGGGGACATTGCGCGGGCCCTTATCGAGGCGGCTTCTCCGCGGCGCGCCCTTGGACAGAGGAGTTAATTTGGAAAACAGCGACGCTATCCGGACCATTTTAGCAGCGGACGACAGCGCGGTGGCGCGGGCCCTGCTTTCTCGCCTGTTGAAGGGCGCGGGCTACCGAGTGATCACCGCCTCCGACGGGATCGAAGCCGCGCAGCAGGCTTACAGTCAGTTGCCGGATTTGATCGTTCTCGACATTACCATGCCGCGTATGAACGGCTATCAGGTCTGCCGCTTGCTCAAGCGAGATCAGGCGGTCGCCCACATACCGGTGATTATTCTCACCGGCGCGGAAAGTCGCGGCACCGAGTTCTGGAGCCTGCGCACCGGCGCGGATGCGTTCATGTTCAAAAGCGCGGAGCCCACCGAGTTGCTGGAAACGATCGAACAGCTGCTGATGCAGGCGTCCTCACGCTCCCATCAGGCCGTGCGGTCCCCGTCGTCTCTGGCGGAGAGACCGCCACCGGGGCCGGAAGAGATCCTGTTTAAAGTGTGCGCGCTTATGGATGAGGAGTTGTACGCCACGACCATCGAGCGCATTGAGTTGAAAACGATCCTGCAGAACCTTCAGGATGGCGTTTTGACGCTCAATCTAGCGCGTGAGGTGACCGCCGTGAATCAATCTCTGTGCCAGATGCTGGGCAAAGAGGAGGCCGAATTGCTGGGCCTGCCCTGTGCCGCAGCACTCGCGGAGCCGGCGGGATCCCGCACGCTGGCAGCGTTTGAGGCGGCGCTTTCCGGAAATGGCGCATTGGAGCAGGACTCGGAAATCCTGCACGGCTCCGGACAAAAAACGCCCGTTGCCATCAGCGCCGTGCCCCTACGTGACTTTCTGGGCGCAACGGTCGGCGGCGTATGTTTGTTTCAGGACATCACGCGGCGCAAGGAGATCGAGGCGCTGTACGAGCAGATGCGTGCCCTCGACACGGTCAAGAATGAATTGACTCACATGATCGTACACGACCTGCGTACGCCGCTAAGTTCGCTCATCGGGGGAATGCACACGCTGGAAGCGATCAGTGAGTTCGATGAGACACAAGAAGAGATGGTGCGGATCGCGATTAACGGCGGCGAGATGCTGCTGGAAATGATCAACACACTGCTGGATGTGGAAAAGATGGAAAGCGGCGAAATGCAGTTGGATTATGCCGCGCTCTCCCCTGTTGCGCTTGTCACGGCAGCGGTCAGCCAGGTCGCTTCCCTTGCCAAGAGCAATAGTCTGACGCTCGTTCCGCAAATCGCGCTCGACCTGCCCAGGTTTCAGGGAGATGCGGACAAACTATGCCGCACCCTCGTCAATCTGCTCGGCAACGCCATCAAGTTTACTCCTGCCGGCGGTACGGTGACGGTCGGGGCGCAGCAAGCAGAGGATAATCGCTTTCTGCTATTTTATGTCCGCGACACGGGAGAAGGCATTCCACCCGAAGCGTTCGAACGTATCTTTCAGAAGTTCGGCCAGGTGGAATCGCGCCAGAGAGGGCGCAGCGCGAGTACCGGACTGGGCCTGACTTTCTGCAAACTGGCCGTCGAGGCGCATGGCGGCAGTATTCACGTAGACAGCGTGCCGGAAAAAGGCAGCACCTTCTCCTTCACGATCCCCCTGACTCCCGGCGGGAGTCCTCCATCCGCGTAAAGCGCGGCGCTATTCCGGTATAAGGAGCCTGCCGTGCGTGAGCGCAGCCATGTATAGATGGAAGGTACGAGATGCATCTAACGAGCAGACCTGAAATTCGATATTTATGCCTTATCAGCATTTGTGCATTTATATGCATGCTGGTGGGATGTTCAGTTCGTAAAGATCTCACCGTAAACAACTTATCTACGCACCTGGCAAAAATATATGTCAAAGGAATAGAGGATCAGGGCAAACCAGACAATCAGCTCATCGCCATAGCGCAAGGGAAGCAACAACAACTATTTGCTAAAGCTGTCCCGGCTGGAGCCATGAATGCCCTTGTTGTATTTGATGAGAACAACAAACCTATGAAATTTAAGGTGAAATATAAAGACGATGGTGACGGCTTGTATATGGAAATTCGTGACCAGAACGAACATTGACCTAATACAATAGCAGTTTTCTTTGCGGAGCTGTTCCTCTAATTCCTGTTTCGGAACTGCGAACAGTCCTTCATGGCGTTTTTGAGACGTTGGGGGATTCGGACTTATATGCTGCCCGATCTACTTATGTCATAAGAGGCAAAAGATGAAACTGAATGGTTAGAAAATCATGGCAAAACGAAAAGTATACGAAGGGACGTGGGAAGAGCTTGCTACCCATGCTGACGAACTTCGGGGTTGCTCAAAGCTGACGCTCATCGTTTCCGACGAGGCCGATGCAAGGAACGACACTGCGGATACAAGTATAAACCTGGCTGAAGCGCTGAAAGATTACGTCGGGGCTGCCCACTTTGGAGACGCAAATCTCTCTGAAGACACCGGCAAGAAGTTTGCGAGCATTCTTGCCGCAAAGCATCAGAAAGAGCACAAGTGATTCTCTGCGATGCTGGACCGCTCATTGCCTTGCTGGATTCAGATGATAGAAAACATAAAGCGTGTACTGCCATTCTGCCGACACTCGCTTCGCCCCTTTTGACAACCCGGTTTGGGTTCTTCCGAGCTTTTGGTGATTCTGCGTGTATTCGGGGACTAAGCAGACGATAATTTGATAGTCAGCATAGATTGTTGATATTTGTTGTAACGCAAAAATCGACTGAATAGATCGCTAATTGCTCGCTTTCACCAAAAGCGCGGAAGAGCCCAATTTAGTATATTAAACCATTCAGAAAGAACGCTTGCTTGATGACAAGGTAAGCGAAGTCATTGCCGACATCCATTCCTGGCATCCCACGAGTATGGCGGCAAAAGAGGTTCGTTTGGGGAAGCTCAACTCCCTGGGCAACCACAAGCATCGTATGCCTTCCGATTAGCGGGCTACCATATCGGCAGCGGTGTCGTGGAGACAGGTTGTAAAGCCCCCGTTCAAGGACGTATGAAGGGGCCGGGAATGCGCTGGAGTGGAGCCGGTGCAGAAGCGATGCTGTATCTGCGAGCGGCTTGGTGCACCTCTCAACAAACCGACTTCGTAGCGATTGCCCGACGGGCAGCAGTGACTGCATAATCGTGAGTCACACCCGTGTCCATCTCTCACAGAGGTAAATCAGAACTAGCGACGACTATTCAGCTAGATTTCAGTGAGGCTGCCAACATACCAATGAAATGGAGCCAGCTACGCGAGGAAGCCAGACCACTTTTCTCTTCGCTGCATATTTACTTCGCCACACTTGAACCTGTAGACCTCTCGTAGAGAGAGCTCCTCTGCTATTCCCTCTATTCGGGGAGTAGACGTGCCATGTTGGTGTGGCATCTCTACCTCCTCGCACTTTCGGTGCAGGATGATCCCTTGCTCCATGGTAATTCGCAGGATTAATGCTGTAGGGCGCTTCTAAGGAGCCGAACAGTGAACATTCCAGAGCAGGTAAGCGTTTTGCTGGTCTGGTTAAAGGAAAACTATGATAGCGCAGAATTCACCTATCTCGATACTGGAACCAGTTTCCGCAAGGTGGCAAACACACATTTTGCCAGGCCAGCGACTCCTCTGTACGGTGTATATATTGTCCGTCAGCAAAGTTCCGGTACAATTATCTATATTGGCAAGGGCGGCACGGTAACCCAATCAGGAAAATATAAGGGCCAGGATATACTGGGTCGGCTGATTAACGTGCGCGGAGATTCGATCAGCGCCGATATATGGTTCGGGGAGGTCGCCGCGAAATACGGAGCGATCACGGTGGAATATCATGTCCTTCGTCCGCCGCTGGCCCCCGCGTTCGTCGAAGCAGCGCTATTACAAGCCTTTCTTTCTGAGTTTCAAGAATTACCCCTCCTAAACAAATCGTTCTGATGCCCAACATAGAGTCTTGCCCCGAAACTACTTATTTCTCTTTTCTGTCATAGGACTAGAGAAAGGAGATTTTCATGGTAGAAATTCGTCTTGGCATGAAGAGGTTAACAATTGAGAACTGGCGCGAACCTGACCCGACGATAACATTAATGGTTGGGACTGGCGACGCATGGGCTCGGCTGTTCCTGACGCCACAGCTTGCCACCGGCGTTCCTGATGAAGTTGTAAAGCTATTTGAGACAGCACGAGGCGCAATTGTTTATGGATTCCAATTCTATCCACTATTTACGCTGGGTGTCGAACAGGTGTTCCGAGTTATGGAGACCGCAGTTATCCGCAAATGTGAGATGCTCGGGTTAAAACCATGCCGTGATAATTTTGATGAGCGGATCAAGACCCTGCATGAGCAAGGCCATATAAGCGAGGCCAACGCTGCAACTTTGCAAGCGATACGACATTTACGTAATGATGCCTCTCATCCGAAAGAACAAATGATTCTCACGCCCGCCGCAGCGTCCGGCCTTTTACGGGGCATTGTGGATCAAATCAACTCTCTATTCTAAGACTCAACAATTTGATGCTCTCCGAACGATTGGCCGGCATTCGAAAAGGGCGATTTTTCTATGGCAGTGCCATCCAGGCGCACAAAGTCTTATGTCCGCAGGCAACTCTTTGATGATCGGGTGGCAAGCAGTCGCCCAGGCGCACGCTGGTGTCGAGTGTCCGTTGATAGTCGACGGTTTTGAATCATCTGCTCATATCAGAAAGTGTGACACAAACATCAACTGGAAGAGATAACGTCTCTCCGACAAGCTGCTAGAACACTTCCTTTTTAGTATGTAAATTCACCATTGTGTGGGTAATATGTACCCATGTACCGAAGAAATATTTCTTCCCAACTAAAAGACGCTCTGGCCGATACGCCGGTTGTGCTATTAGGCGGCGCGCGCCAGACCGGAAAAACCACCCTGGTACGCGAGCAGGGGATGACGCCCGCCGCAGCTTCCTATGCCACCTTGGATGATCTGGATGTGCTGTCTGCGGCCACCTCCGACCCGGTGGGGTTTATCGCGGGCTTAAGCGGATCAGGCGAGCCGGTCATCTTAGACGAGGTGCAGCGCGCCCCCGGACTGTTCCCTGTTATCAAGGCGAGCGTAGATCGTGATCGCAGGCCCGGCCGCTTTTTGCTCACCGGTTCCACCAATGTGCTGCTGCTTCCCAAACTCTCCGAATCTCTGGCCGGACGCATGGAACTCCTCACCCTCTGGCCGCTTTCACAAGCTGAGATCGCAGGAGTGAGGGAGAGCTTTGTCGATAAAGTATTTGCCACCCTCTCCCCCATGAAGATGTTTGCCACTTTGCCTGCCGCAACACGCAAAGGCATCATAGAACGCGTGGTACGGGGCGGCTATCCTGAACCGATGGCGCGCCCGGCGGCACGGCGGCAGAACTGGTTTGAATCTTACATTGCGACCATCCTGCAACGCGATGTGCGCGACCTGGCTAACATTGAAGGGCTGACCCAGATGCCCCGGCTTCTGGCGATACTCGCCGCGAGGACCGCTTCCCTTTTGAACACGTCGGATATTTCGCGTACGGCCAATATTCCCTACTCGACCCTCACACGGTATCTGACGCTGCTGGAAACCACATATCTAATTCGCACGGTTCCGGCCTGGAGCGGCAACCTGACGACGCGCCTTCTAAAATCACCAAAAATCGTGTTGAGCGATACGGGCCTGGCCGCGCATTTACTGGGCGTTTCCGAGGAGCGGCTTTTGCAGGAGCCTACGCATCTAGGCGGTCTCTTGGAAAACTTTGTGGTGATGGAGGTCTTAAAAGACATCGGCTGGAGCGAGACGCGACCGACGCTCTATCACTGGCATACGGCAAACCGCGAAGAGGTGGATCTGGTGCTGGAAACGCGCGATGGAAGTCTCGTAGGCATCGAAGTGAAAGCCTCGGCAACGGTGGGAGCCGGGGACTTCAAGGGGCTGCGTGCGCTCGAAGCGCTCACGGGAAATAGCTTTCTACGTGGGATTGTGCTTTATACCGGGGAGCGCGTGGTGCCCTTTGGAGAAAAACTTTTTGCTGTTCCGCTATCGGCACTCTGGCAGGACGCAAAATCAGCCTGATCGGGGGCGACGTCAGTCCAATGCTTTTGTCAGATTAGGGATAAGATCAGAACTAGCAACGTAAGCGTCAAACATTTGCCACCTTCCAGGCGTGCTCCGATTTCTGGATAATGGAAGCATCTCAAATCGGAGGTGTCGACTATGTCCCGACAAGAACTCGCAAAAGAATGGAAAGAGCGTCTCGAAGATTTCTCCCTCTCA
>JBBRKX010000122.1:0-9015 GCA_038231675.1 Chthonomonadales bacterium
ACGATGAAAACATCCATGTATGCACCGCAGCCGGCTGGGCGCTCTGGAAGCTCTCCGGCAATCGTGATATCGTGTGCGCCGTCCCAGACCTCATAAAAGCTTTGGAGTCGTCGCTGGACTACGATGGGCCACGCAAAAACGCTGTTGGAGCCCTGCTCAGCTTCGCGAGGAAATCGCATGAGAACCGCGCACAAGTAATTCGGTTGGCTACATCCGCGCCCCTCGACACGACAAAGAAAGAGCTATCCCGCTTCCTACGGCAACTGTCTGTGGCCCCGCCGGCAAGCCGCTCCGGGAAGCGTGTGCGACCAGAGTAGATCGAACAGGGGCATCGGTTGTCTGCCGATACATTGGAAATGTATGTGCGGAAGGGGAATTCATTGAGGAAAATGTTCAGGCGACATGGGACGTTTCTGCTACGATGGGCAATGGGTTCAAGTGCCCTGATTTTAGCGCTATCACTTCTTAAACCAGCCGGGGCGGCGCCTCCGCCCTGGCCACCGGCCGACGGCCTGCCGATGACGCTGTGGGGAAAGCAGGTAGCCGCCGGCATAACCGCGCTGCCGGAGTATCCGCGCCCGCAACTCGTGCGTAAACCATGGCTTAACCTCAATGGGCTATGGGACTACGCGATCCTGGGGAAGGCGGATGCCGCGCCGACGGCGTATGTGGGCAAGATCCTGGTGCCGTTTCCAGTGGAGTCGGTACTTTCGAAGGTCAATAAGCGTGTCGATGAAAACAGTCGCGTGTGGTATCACCGGTCTTTCCAGGTCCCTGCCGCATGGCGGACAAAGCGCGTTCTGCTGCACTTCGGCGCGGTGGATTGGGAAACGACCGTGCGCGTGAACGGCAAAACTTACCCTGTCCATCGCGGCGGATACGATGAGTTCAGCTTCGACATCACCGACGCGCTCAAGCGGAACGGCCCTCAGGCCCTGGTGGTCAGCGTCTGGGACCCGACGGAGGGTGGGCAGCCGGCCGGAAAGCAGTCCCGAAATCCTGAGGGGATCTTCTATACTCCCTCTACCGGAATCTGGCAGACGGTCTGGCTGGAGCCGGTGCCGACAGCCCATATCGAGAATTTAAAGCTGGTCCCGGATGTGGATCGCAGTCAACTGTTGATGACCGTGAATGCGGACAGTGCACGGTCGATGGGACAGTCGAAGCTGACGGTAGATGCCGTGGTCATGGAGGGCGGTAAGGAGGTTGCACATGGAGTGGGGCGGTCAGGCGCGCCCATCGCGATCCCCATTCCGCATGCGCGCCTCTGGTGGCCGGATCAGCCCTCTCTATATGACCTGAAGGTGACGCTCAAGCAAGGCGCGCAAATAGTGGATAGCGTGGGCAGCTACTTCGGCATGCGGAAGATCTCCGTCGGTTCCGATGCGCAGGGCGTGACCCGCATTCTCTTGAACAACACCTTCGTTCTGCACAATGGCCTGCTGGATCAGGGCTTCTGGCCGGACGGGCTGTATACCGCGCCGACTGACGAGGCGCTCCGCTATGATATCGAGATGACACGCAAACTCGGCTTCAATATGAGCCGCAAGCATATTAAAGTGGAGCCGGAGCGCTGGTACTATTGGGCCGATAAGCTGGGCCTGCTGGTCTGGCAGGACATGCCCGCCGCCATGGCGCTAACAAGCCCAAAACAGGGCGTTACCATCCCGGATATGCCAGGACAGTTCGAACGGGAATTACGGCGTATGATCGTGGGCCGCTTCAACCACCCGTGCATCGTCTTGTGGGTCCTTTTCAATGAAGGCATGGGACTCGACATGAGCCCTACAAAACATGAGATTCCCTCGGATGACTCTCAGATGCTCATGAAGCGGATGGTCACTGCCGCGCGGCAGGAAGATCCGACGCGCCTTATCGACCATGAAAGTGGGGCAGGGGGCGGCGACTGGCAGGGGAAGAATCCGTGGGATATCGGGCTCGGCGACATCATCGACTACCATTGCTATGGGCCCCCGAAAGCTCCCCTACCGGAGGCGCACCGCGCCTCCGTCATCGGCGAATACGGCTTTGCTGTCGCTCCGTTGGGTTCCGTCCTGAACGAACTGCCTCAGGTTACATCGCCCGGAGCCAGCGGTCTCTTGCTTACCCAACTTACGGATGTCGAGAACGAACACAATGGCGCGCTGACGTACAACCGTGCTCTGAAGGGATCGGAGACCGCCGAGCAGATCGGCGCGGCGATGCGGGAGCATATGCATCCCTGGAGCGGGCCAGGAGCCCTCACGCAACCCGAGGCAAAGAAACCCTTGCCTCGGAGCAAGAAAGAGAAGCGTATCAGGTGAGCTCCACATGTGGATCCGAGGCATAGGCGGATCCGATGCGGCACATCTGATTGAGCAAACCGGCGAAGAGGTCGTAGAGAGCCTGTAAACGATTCACATCCTTTACTTCGCCAAGCACCTGGAGGCAGAGTTCGTCGACGCCTTTGGGGAAATGGACGGTGAACCAGCCTTCATCGTCCTTCACCTGCACTTGTAGCGAAGGCTGCGTCAGCAGCCTTCGCCGCAGGTCGGGGTCCGCTAACAGCGCCTTAACTTCGTCCGGGTTCGTGCCCTGGAGGATAAACTCCTCATCGAATGTGGAATCCCCGACTTCGATATCCTGCATCCCCAGCCACTTGCCGACGCCGCTGAAAACGCTCCGATGGGAGATATGGAAGCGAAGGCCATCCGTATTGATATAGGGGGCCCGCAGGCGTGTATAGGTTACCGAGGCGCTTCCCACCGCTTCATGGTAGATGTCGATGGTGACCGGCCATTCGCCCACATGGGCGACGACCTTGTTCTCATGCCAGAAGTCACCGGCCACGAATTTCCCCTGAATATTTTCGGAAAGCTGCCGCCACACCTCGTCCTGACTAGGCGCGAAACCGTCTTTCAGAAGACCCATAAACAACTCCTTGTAAAACTAATTCCCCTCGGGCTGTGACGGCGCGTATTTGGAGGGCGGCACATCGAGAGTAAAGAATTCGAGAACGTCGTCGAGCCGGTTCGACTGATCCGTACATGCCTGCGTATCGTGCATCAGCTTCTGCTGCGCTTCCGCGACCGCGTTTCTTTTTGCTTCGATCTGCACTTCCAGCGCGACGATCTCCAGTTCCGCCTTGTCCCGCAACTCCGTGGTCTCCTTCGCGAGATGATCGGCGTATGCGGCAAGCGCGGCGAGTTTGCGTGAAGCGTCCGCGACGATGTTTTCCGGTGAGGCCCCGATCGCCTTGCCCATCGCGTTGATGGACACCGCGACGGTCTGGCGCTTGACTTCCAGGGGAAGACTTTCGGGAAGCGCCGAAAACATGGCGAGGATCTGCTCGGCGGTGAAGGGAACGGCGGGCAGACTGGCGGCCTGATAGATGGAGTCGAAGTTCAGGCTGCCGTCGGGGTTCGTCACCGCAGGCAATGCCTGAGAGGCCATCTGTATCTGATCCAGATTGGGGCCCTCCGCCTCGTGAACGATCTGCGCCACGGTCTTCGTGGGAGGCTGCGAATCGACGTTGAAGCTATCGTACACCTTTTTGACTTCCGCCTGCGCGTACACGCGGTTGCCGCCCTCATCCAGGTCTTCCGGCTGCGATTCCGGCGGCATCTCTATGAGGAGGCCCGCCGCTCTACGCAAAGTGTTCCTCAAACTCATCTCGTACACCCTTTCGGATTTTAGCATCGGCGGTCAGGCGGAAATGCGCGATGCAAGCTGCTCGTAGGGCGCCAACTCTTCCAACGTGGTGGACATGCTGTCGGTCGCGATGACGACCTCCTCGATGTCGGCAAGGATCTGTTCCGGCGATCGGGCGCGAATCTCGTCATTGATCAGGCCGAATGTATCCTCGACAAGCTGGAGCTGGTGGTTGATATTCATCAGGATCTTGCCGATTTTACCCGCAAATTCGTGGCGACGGCGCAAAACATCCACGCGCTTTTCCAGAACCGCCTTGGTATCGTAATCCTGTTCCGTCTCTATAAGTTGCTCGACGCCTTCTCGCTCTCGATCGTAATGGCTCTGCACTTCCGTGACGGTCTGCTGGGCCCATTGGTCGCTGGAGGGGGGGGGTGGGGACGAAGGCGCGTTTTCCACGATCTTCAGTTTCTGCCGCCCGGTGGAAGTGGATCGTTTTGGACGCCAGGCAGGTTCGGAGGCGTCGCGCAGGTCGAAACCAGACGGAGGCTCCACTTGCCGCACCGCCCGCACCTCGTCGCTGAGCGATTGCAGATAGGTTCGGAACTGCATCTCCTTGGCCGCGAAGATCAAAAACTTCTCCAGCAGATAGTCCAGCTTACGCAGCACTTCCCGATACCACATCCGATTGTCTTGCGATTGCGTGTCGATCTGAGCGCGCATGGCCTCAAGGCGCTGGAACCGGGCCTGCTCTTCGGGGAAAAGGGTGGGGAGCGTCTGTTCTTTCAGCTTCCGGCGCTGCTGTTCGGCATCGGCCTCGTTGCGCACGGCGAGCCGGGCGGAATACCATTTCGTATCCGGAACCACAAGTAGATAGCCGACCTCGGCGATAATTCCGGCGAGGAGCGGCACCGGATTCAGCAGTGCCAGCGAAAGCGCCGCGGCCGCCGCCAGTCCGATCGTATTGTAATTCTCTTTGACGGCCTCTAGATAGCGGTTCCTGGCGGACATAACGGCTCAACTTACTTTCCATATCGACGTATTGGCGAGCGCCCGGTCCAACAGCACAGAACAGATGCGATTCGATCGGCGCGTGCGCGGATTGCGCTAAAGCTTCGGGAAAAACTCCCGGATCTCCTTTAACACCTGGAGATATTCCGGCGAGGAGGTGTTCTTATCCTGCCAGGCGATCCCGCGCTCCACAAGGTTGTAGGTCGCCTGAATGCGGGAGCCGGGAATCACATTGCCTTTTGCGTCGCGGTCTCGCCCGAGCAGCCAGATCGTGTCGGCGATATCCAGGGCCGCGATGATATCATGGGATACGATCACGAACGTCTTTAGCTCGTCGTGCCGTGCGGCGTCTTTGATGAACTCACAGAGGGATTCTACCGCCAGGAGGTCCAGGCCGGTGAAGGGCTCATCCATGAGCAGCAGGTGTTCGCTGCACATAAACTGCTGCGCGATGGCGACGCGCTGTCGCTGCCCGCCGGAAAGCTGTATGGGATATTTCGAACGGTGCTCTATCATCCCGAATTTTTGCAGCAGCGCGTCCGCCTGCTTTACGGCCTCCGAACTGGACATGCCGGCCTGTCTCCCGGCGACCGCAAGGTTTCCCAGTACGGTGCGGTGCGCGAAGAGCGGATAGTTCTGCGCGACGACGCCGACCATGCCGCGTTGGACAGGCTTCGCTTCCTTATCCAGCAGCACCGCGCCGGAGTCCGGGGCGTCCAGGCCCGCAAGAATCCGGAACAAAGAGGTTTTTCCAATCCCGGAAGGCCCGAGCAGCGCCACTACCTGGCCCTGGGTAAGACCGGGACGGTAAAGGTCTTGCACCTCGACGTTCAGATCCTTCAGGATGGGAGTGCCGCCCAGGGTGAGGGACACATTTTCTACTTTGAGAACGACGTCTCGATATTCGCAGGAAATGGCGGCCACTTATTTGCGCTCCAGTATCAAGTCGGCATAAGGACAGCAGAGCCGCCGCGCCAGGCCGATGAGGTAGTCTTGAAACAGCCCGACAATCAGGATCACAAGTTGAATGGCGAAGACGTCCGGGAGCCGAAAATGCTTGTTCACACTGAGCAGCATCGATCCGACGCCGCCTTCGGAGCGGACAATCCCTTCCACCATGGTCAGCATCATCCATCCCATCGCGGCATTCTGCCGAAGCACCTCGAAGGCCTTGTCGAACGTCCCCAGGATGACCACTTCCCAGACCACGCGCCATTCTCCCATACGCAACGTACGTGCATAGTCGAATTCACTTTTGGGGATACTCGCGATGACGGATGCCATCGACGTCACATAGAAAACCGTGACGGCAAACACAAGCAGCGAGAGTTTTAGCGGATGCCCTCCCCCAAAAATCAACGTGAAAACGAATGTAATTCCCACGAGGCTGAGAAACCGCCCCTTGGATAACGCGGTGACAAGCGGCCGAAACAGCGGCAGGACGGTCGCATAAGCGAGTCCCAGCGAGATCACCGTGGCCCAGGCCAGCGCCTGGAGGTTCAGCGCGAAACTTGTGAATAGTTCCGGACCAAGACCCTGGGTCATCCACAGTGTCCGAAGCGCAGTCAGCACCTCGAACGGCCGGGGAAGCACCTTGAACGGTGAATTCAGCCAGACCAGCAGTGCGATGGTGAGTTCCACCCCGGCGATCAGCCACAGGGTCGTTCTCGATATCGCGTGGTTCGGCATGAAGGCGGCGAACCATCTCGCCGCCCCGATATGCCGCGGGCGCTGCCTGGACCCTAGATCGCCGACCCGGAGCGCCTCGTTGCCATGCGCCCCGGCAACAAGGACTCTGTTTGGATTGTGCGGACCGTTGGGATCCACCGTGTTTCCCAATCGTGTTTCCTCGGTCGATGTTTCGACGAATTTATCCATGAGGTCGCTCCTAACCGGCCGACTTCAACACGACCTCGACCCGGCGGTTTTGGGCACGTCCCTCGGATGTTGCGTTGGGTGCGATCGGATTATCCTGCCCATGCGCGAATATTTTGATGCGCCCCTTGGGGAAGTTGACCGGCGCTTCCTTTTCCAGCCAGGCTTTTACGGCGAAAGCGCGCTGCTCCGATAGGTTCATATTGGCCTTCGGGGCGCCCTGATCGTCCGTATGCCCGTGGATCTCGACGGAGGTTCCACTTGCGACCAACAGGTCCTGACGCAACTTCTGAAGATCTCTCGATGCATCCCCCATGAAAGCGGCCCTGCCGGTTTGAAAGTGGATATTCCAGGCTTTGGTGCTGACCGTCGCAGCGTTCGGGTTTGATTTGAAGTGCGGGATGGCATTTTTTACCACTGCCGCGTTGGGTGCGACACGATGCACCACGTTCTGAAGATACGATATGTCCACGATCCGATCGGCTGAAGGAATGCTGGGAACGAGCGCCGGGTATTGCGCCACGACGATGTCGCCGAAGACTTTGTAAGTGGCGGCGAACAGGTTTGCGGAACCCGGAACGAGGCCGAATGTCAGCTGGCTATCCACCAGATTGTTGACGGAGGAGCCGCCAAGCGCGACCGTGACGCCGGTCTTGTCCGCCTCCTGCGTGCCTTTGTAATACTTTTCCCAGTAGCCTGCATCCGTACCAGGCTCTTTGTAGACCTCAGTACTGATCGCCGCGGCTTTCGCCAGTGCGGACGGGCTCGATTTGACCGCGTCGCCGCCCTGTGCGATCGCCTGGATCATCGCTTCGACGGTCGACCGGTTTGCCTTCATCCACTTGTCGATGCCGATCACCACGCACGGCATCTGCGAACTATACTCCAGAGTCGAGACGATCGGCACGATCCCGCCGCGCTTTTGCGCCACGGTCACATCGCCAGGGGTCCACGTTACGACCCCATCGACCACCACATGCTTTGTTTCGCCCGTGCGCTTGCCGTTATGGACTACAGGACGGTCTTCCGAATATCCGGTGACATACTTTTGCGCCGCGTCGATATAGTCGGACGCGTTCACCCAGTTCAGCGCGTCCGGATCGTATGTCTTCTCGTCCGGGTTAGTGCGCAGGCCGTTATCGCCCAGCCACTTCTGGGCGATGTTCCAATCACCGTCGCGCAGAACGCCGGCGACAAGGCCACCCATGCTCGCGGATGGATTGGACTTCCATGCCGCCGGTCCCATAAACTTATCTTCCCCGTGCGAGTAGCCGCAGGCGTCCACGACCTTGGCGGTATATTCCGGACCAAGGCGCTGCAAGTTATCGTTGAGGCCCTTCAGGAACGTCGCGCTTCCGTCTCCCATGATGGTCACGAAATGCGCGCCTTTGCTCGGATTCGCGGTGCCCTGACTCAGTTCCGTGGCGAACGCAACGAGCGCCTCCTGCATCTTGCCGTTGTCGTCCTGGCGTATGAACTTGAGATTCACGCCATTCTTACACATAAAACTTCCCGCGCTGGCCTGCGGTCCGCCATTCGCGAACAGGAGGCCCATCTGGGCGTTCCACGCGTATCCCAGCAAGCGCACTTCCGGCTTATCCGTGCATCCCGCGTCGCTGCCCGGCATGGCTACGTTGCCCACTGCGGCGACGGACCCGGGGGTATCCTGGCGGTTCGGCAGGTCGGCCTTCCCCGGAACTACCGTGTTCTGTACTGCCGCGTCCGGCGCGATCACACCGCCATACTTCTTCCAACCTCTCCAGAGGCCCCCGATAATTCCCAGGACCAGGAGGAAGATCACGATCTTTCCCACAGGCTTTACACGCATCACACACTCTCCTGTCTTCTTCAAGACTACATAAATATAAATGGTATCCGCGCACCAATGCGCAGTGAATCACTGTGCGTCGCGGATTCGCTATTGTCGCGCCTTAACGCCGGTCAGGCTCACATTGGCGATACGATGCGGATGCATGGCAGTTTCGCTACAGATAGCAACTGTGACAAATATCACACATTTTGGCGGAGTGCATTGGGAGTAGCCGAAGCTTCTGGTTCCTGCACGCTATTCTTCCCAAAATTACCAGGAATAGGAAGTGATCGTACCGGCAGTGCAATGCCTCCCTTCTAGTTCTGCTGAAGAGCACACGTTTCCTGCAAGCAAACAGGCGTAGAGAAGCGTAATCAGGGGGCGGCGCGCATGGTGACATCCCTATGGTCCGCCTCACACGGTGGTAGGGAAACGGACGCCATACGCATGGATTTTGGATGTTATGCGCCTGGATAGGGAGAGGAAATCATGGTGTCCAGGACCTCTCTCACCTTGAATGAAAGGGCGGATAGAGTGAACGGCTTGGATAAAAACTCGATTCCGGGCTCCAGTACGCCGTGATGCACGATCGTATTTTCCGTATAGCCTGAGACGAACAATATCTTCAGGGCCGGCCGCCTGACAAGCAATTGGTCCGATAACTCCTTGCCGCTCATGTGCGGCATGAC
>JBBRKX010000123.1:0-8991 GCA_038231675.1 Chthonomonadales bacterium
ATGTGCGGATTACCCCAGCGTCCACCGGCGTTCTCATGGCCGTGCGTGAGGTAGGAGAGGAACAGGCGCAATTCCATCACGCTGCACGTATCCAGCTTCTTGTTCTCCAGAAACCAGAACAGTTTGTTGGTAATGTCTCGACGGGCGTCGAGCGTGCGTTTAGAATGCTGGTCAATGTCGCCCGAAAGCAACCAGCCCTCGACAAAACGCTTAAGAGAAGTGACGTCGAGGGAGCAATCCGTTTTCGTGAAACTAGGCGGTGAGTTTTTCATTTTTGCCCTTTCTTCGGGGGAGAAAGGGCAGTGAGACGCTAAACTAGGCGGTCAGTTTGAGATCAAGACCACAATATTACGTGGGCAGTACTGGATTTGAACCAGTGACCTCCTCGGTGTGAACGAGGCACTCTACCACTGAGCCAACCGCCCATAACAAGAAGAAATGCCGAGGACAGGAGTTGAACCTGCAAGCCTTTTGAGCATACGCACCTCAAGCGTACGTGTCTGCCATTCCACCACCCCGGCACGATCGCAAAATCAAGTCACGCCCCAATGTCTGATTAGGGATACGGGGAATCGAACCCCGGTTTAAGGACTGAAAATCCCTCGTCTTAACCTCTAGACGATATCCCCGCATATGGGGCCCGACCTGATTTTGCATACGTATTATACGAGGGGAAGGCCGACTTGTCAAGGCCAATTTCGCTCTTTCCTCGTCCGACGGGCTAATCTCCTTAAATACGACTTCCTGCCGGGAGAGAACGGACGAAAAGAAGGAGATGTCTCCCTGGTCGTGTAACACTTCTCGCGCAAATCTGTCCAATACTGTATTGAACCGCTTGCGATCCCATCCGCGCCGCTTACGCCCGCCGTCTCGGTTAGTATTGCCTGTCCGATGGCCTCGAGAGCCGCCGTATAAACGAACTCCTATGATCAAATTTGTCTACAACTCGCCGCTCGCTCAGCGCCTGCTCGGAATTCCGCCTAATCTCGCAGGTAAAATCGATAAAATGCAGATGTCGTATGCCTGGCCATGGACCGCGATGCTGGCCGGGATTTTACTCGCCAGCTCGCTCCTATGGTTCAGTTTCTTTTATTATCGAGACGGCTCTCGTCCTTCCTGGTTCGTCAAGGGACCGCTGCTCTTCCTGCGCCTGATTGCGATCGCGGCCCTGATGTTGATCCTTGCCCAGCCGATCCTGCGATTCGGTCGCGTGGAAACGGTGCGCCCGAGCGTGGCCATCCTCGTAGATAATTCGGACAGTATGCGAAACCTGGATCCGAAACTGCCTTACGCACGCGCTCAGATCGAATCCCAGGGAACCGGTATGGCCGTGGGGGACGTCGCCGGCACTTCGCGGATCGATCGGATCAATGCGCTGCTCAACCATAACAAGGTGTTGACCGAGCTCTCCAAGCGCTATAATGTGCGGTTCTACACATTCGGCGGCAAGACAGGCGCGCTTCCACTCCCGGGCGACGCCAAAAAACGCCCCGCATATCGCTTTCATGTTACACCGGATCTTAAGTCCGGTGATTCCACCCAGATGGGCCCCGCAATACGTCGTCCGCTGGAAGAGCTCGCGGGCCAGCCCGTGGCCGGTATGCTGATGGTCAGCGACGGCGGACAAAATCTGGGAGAGGACCCGATTTATACGGCCGATGCGGCCCGGCAGGCAAAAGTGCCGTTGAGTACGATCGGCATCGGGGATCCCACGAAAACTAAGGATGTCGCTCTGTTGAGCGTCCTCGCCGACGACGTCGTGCGAGTCAACAATACCGTGACCGTGTATGCCGCGCTGTCTCAGCGCGGATACACAGGCAGGACCATCGCGGTCTCTCTGCGCCGCAACAACGAAGTGGTGGGCCGGGAAATGGTGCGCCTTGGGCCCGACGACCAGAAACAAGAAGTCCATTTCACCTATGTGCCCCAACAAGGCGGCCGCTTCTACTACACGGTCACCGCAGATGTTCAGCCTGGAGAGATCACCGCGGCGAATAACAAACGCGCGTTTGTGCAAACCGTCATCAGCAAAAAGCTAAAGGTGCTCTACGTCGAGGGTGAGCCGCGTTACGAGTTTCGGTACCTTAAGAACGCGATCCTCCGTGATAAAAGTCTCGACTTTGCCTGTTTGCTTCTCTCGGGAGATGACCTGAACTCCGGTGGGGAAGGGAACATCGCCGTAAGCGGCTTTCCCACGGACGAAAAATCGCTCTTCGAATACGATATCATCGTGATAGGCGATGTGCCACGCTCGTATTTTTCGGATGAGCAGCTACAGGCGATCCGCAGGTTCGTGGAGGATAGAGGCGCGAGTCTGCTGGTCATCGCCGGTGAGCAGCATATGCCGCATGAGTATGCCGGAACGCCGCTGGAAGCCGTCCTGCCCGCGAATTTCAGTCCCTCCCCAGATCCGATCACCACGGACGAGCAGTCGCAATGGCAGCTGACCCCGGAAGGCCGTCGAAGCCCGATCACCCAACTGGAGGACGATTCGATCGAATCGGACCATGTCTGGCAGACTTTACCGGGAATGTTCTGGGCCGCCGGAGTGCAGCGCGTCAAGCCGGGAGCCACCGTGCTTGCAGTGCATCCTACACGCCGCAATTCCGACGGGCCCTACCCTCTCGCCCTGATGCAGCCGTTCGGCGCCGGAAAATGCTACATGGAGCTGGTGGACAGCACCTGGCGCTGGCGCTGGCGTGTGGGAGACCGCTACTTTTATCGTTATTGGGGCCAGGTGTTCCGTACTCTGACGCCGAAGGAACTGCCGGGGAACAGTCGGTATGTGCAGATGAACGCCGACCGTAACAGTTATCTGCTCGGGGACCGTGTGCAGTTGAATGCACGCCTTCTGGACGCCTACTATCATCCGATCAAAGTTCCCAGCGCAACGGCCACCATTACGACGGAGGGCGGCCAAACACAGCATATCACGCTGCAATCCACGCCGGGTTCGCCGGGCCTGTACACCGCGCAATATCAGCCCGACCATGTTGGGAAGTACGATGTGTCGGTGATCTCTCCGGTCAATCCGGAAGCCAAAGCGGGATCGGCGTTCGTGGTGGAGACTCTGGCGCTGGAAAGACAGAAGCCGGAGTTGGACGAACCTTTCCTGAAAAAAGTCGCGGCGGCGGGCGGAGGCAAGTATTATGGAGCCGACCAGCTGGAACGGTGGATGCGTTCGCTAAAAAACAACCCGCTCTCCGTCCACAGCGAACAGGAGATCGAATTGTGGAGCGCGCCAGGATTGTTGATGCTTTTCCTTCTTCCACTCTCCATCGAATGGCTGGTGCGTAAGCGCAAGGGGCTTCTATAACAGGCCATGTCGACCGCATCTCCAATACAAAAGAAGTCCTCCTGATTCCGCATTGTATGAAGATCGTAATACGGTGCGAACTAGCAAATCAGGGGTGGTTCACTTCGGTGGGCGGGGCGGTTTTGTCGCGGGTCAAAACATGGAGCGGTGAGCCCTGGAGGGCGCTGAAATAGAGGTTGATCCCCTTGTTCGCGATCATGGAGCCGGCTATCGCCATTAAGAAGAGATAGACGATACGGAACAAAAGAAGTGCAAATTGAGACCCGATCAATACGGCGGTCGGGTCCTTCTTTGGGTCACCTGTAAACGTGAGGCCCAGAGCGGCAGGACCAGTCTTGGTGAACAAACCATACGCAATATAAAAAACCCAGAGCAGGAGACCGACGCCGATAAGGAATACCAGCATGCCGATAATGCGCCCGACGAGATCGCTTCGCGTACCGGAATTCATGCTTCGATCCCCTGAACAAAATAGCGTTTCAATATTTCCACACCACCAAACATAGGCGGCGTTTTGACGATTTGCACTTGCAATTCCATAATCAATTGCTCTACGGCCGAATGACCGATGTCGCCGCCTGCATCAGTCCATAGATCAAGTTCGGCGCAATACCGAACAACAGGGTAGCGGTCACGGTTGCGCCAACCGAGAGCACTACGCCCAATGGGGCAAGCACGCGTTCTGCCGGCTTCTCGCTATCCGGCTCCTGGAAGCACATCGTCCAGACGACCCGCAGATAGTAGTAGATCGAAATGACGCTGGCCAATGCAAGTGCGATCGCCAGCCAGATTTGACCTGCCATAAGCGTGGCATTGAATATGAACCACTTCCCCATGAACCCCATCGTCGGGGGAATACCGCCGAGCGAGAGCATAAAGATGAGCATCACATAGGCTGCGGGGGCATCCGTGCGAGCAAGCCCCTTCAGATCGTTCATCGTCTGAAAGTCACGTCCGCGCCGCGAGAGCCAGATCAGAACGCCGAACGCTCCCATGGTCATCACGGTATACGCCAGCAGGTAAAAGATCGCCGCCTGGAACGCTGCGGCATGCGCGCCCGGACGGTTGCTTGTCATTGCCGAGACCGCGACAAGAATGTACCCTGCATGCGCTATGGACGAATAGGCTAACATACGCTTCACGTTGTCTTGTGTGACAGCGAGAATATTCCCTGTGAACATCGTCAATACGGCAAGGATCTGGATCGCAATGAGCCAGTACTCATGTACAGGGATGAGCGCATTGAAAACCCTCAGGATCGCGGCGAAGGCGCCGATCTTGGCGCATGCCGCCATATAGGCGGTGACGGAAGTGGGAGCGCCTTCATAAACGTCCGGTGTCCACATGTGAAACGGCACGAGCGCCGCTTTGAAGGCCAGGCCTACCAGCAGCATCGCCACGCCCGACATCAACATAACGGTCGGAACTCCATGCATGGCCGCCAGATAGGTAGAGAGGACATTGAGGTCGGTGGTGCCGCCGGGAACCTGAACGCCGGATGCCAGGGTAGTATGCACGGCGCCGGCCGAGCCGCCATAGATCAAAGCGATCCCGTAAAGAAGGAAGCCGGCGGCGAACGCCCCGAGCAGGAAATATTTGAGCGCCGCCTCTTCGCTACGCTGCTCCGTGCGCGCAAACCCGGAAAGAACGTAAAGCGCGACCGACAGAATCTCGATAGCGATAAAAAGAACGATCAACTCATTGGCCGCGGCCATCAGCATTGCGCCGGAAGTCGAGAAAAGCACCAGCACATAGTACTCGCCCATGTTCAGCCGGCGGTTTTCGAGGTACGTCGTCGCCAGAAATATGGCGAGGATCGCCGTGATCAGCAGGATAACGTTGCACGCTTGCGCGAAGTTGTCCACTGCGATCGCCCCGCTGAATGCAAGACCTGAGCCGGTGTTGTCCCTCATCTGCACCACGGCAAGCGCGATGGCGACGGCGGCGCCGATGACGCTGACACCGGCGCTGAGATCCTTCTGACGCCGCCAGAAGGGAAGGCACGAATCCGCCAGCAGCACGATCATGCCCGTAATCATCACAACCAGGATCGGCGACACCGCATACAAACTGAGACCGTAACTCATTAAGAATGCACCTCCGTCCGGACGGACGTTCCATGCGAAAGCTTTCCACCCATGTTGGGAATCGCCCGGATCACCTCGGGTCTGGGGGTTGTGGGCGGCAACGCGGAGCTTTTGTTCCTCAGGCTCCCATCGTGACGCTCATCCTGGAGTTCGATCGCATCCAGGCGTTGCACGTTCGGCAGATCCGGATTTAAGCGTTCTTGCCCCACCGGGAGCAACCCATTCACTGCCGTGGTCATGCGCTGGGTCCAGAAGCTACTGAACAGGCCGAACCAGAAGATAACCACTACCAGGGGCACAAGCACCATCCATTCGGTCCGCGTAAGGTCCGGCAGGTGGCGATTCGCGTTCTTGGTGACGGGGCCAAGCATCAGACGTTGGAACCACCAGAGCATATAGACGGCGGAGAGGATCATACCTGTCGCGGCAAGCGCGGTCGGCCAGGCTCCGCTTAAGGTGGAGGCCCAACTGCCCAGAAGGATCGGAAACTCTCCCACGAAACCGTTGAAGAATGGCACCGCGACGCTCGATAAGGTTGCCAGCAGCAGCATCGTGGCCATGAAAGGAACGATCTTTTTTAGCCCCCCGAACTCGCTGATAAGGCGCGTATGACGACGCTCGTACAGCATGCCGACCAGGAAGAACAACATGGGCGTGGAGATCCCATGGTTGATGTTCTGAATGAGCGCGCCCATCATGCCGATACGGGTGAAGGTAAAGATGCCCAGCACCACAAAGCCAAGATGCGCCACACTGGAGTAAGCGACCAGTTTCTTCGCGTCGGGCTGGACAGCGGCGACAATGGAGCCGTAAATGATTCCAATGATCGCAAGCGTAATGAAGACGGGCGAAGCCGTGAGCGCCTGCGCCGGAAACAGCGGGATACAGAAGCGGATAAACCCGTACGTGCCCATCTTCAGCATCACGCCGGCAAGAATGACGCTGCCCGCCGTGGGCGCTTCCACGTGGGCATCGGGCAGCCACGTATGAAACGGGAACATCGGCACCTTGATCATGAACGCAAGCGAGAACGCCGCGAACATCCACATCAGGCCCTGCGCATTGAACCCGAGGAGCGCGGCGCCCGCATGCGTGGTCTTATCCGTAAGAGCGACCAGATCGAACGAACCGGTTATCTGGTAAATCCCCACGATCGCGACCAGCATCAGCACACTGCCCGCAAACGTGTACAGGAAGAACTTGATGGCGGCGTAAACCCGGTTTTCGTGTCCGAAGATCCCGATCAAAAAATACATCGGGATCAGCATGGCTTCCCAGAAGAAGTAAAACAGCACCAGGTCGAGCGCGCAAAAGACGCCCAGCATCCCGGTTTCCAGGAGCAGCAGGAAGACCATGAACTCTTTGATGCGCTGCTTGACGCCAAAGGAAAAGAGGACGCAGAGCACCATCAGAAAGGTCGTCAACAGGATCAAAAGCAGGCTGATCCCATCGATGCCCATCCGATAGACGATCTCGATGCTGCCCATCGTGATCCAGCGTGCATGCTCGATAAACTGCATGTTTCGCATTCCGGCATGGATCTCCGGATTGTGCCAATCCGCCCGAAAGGAGAAAAACAGCGCCAGCGAAACAACAAAATTTGCCAGTGCGAAGGCGAGCGCCGTCCAGCAGACCGCTCTGCGCGCTGGGTCGGCGGGCAATCCCGGCGTCGGCTGGTCCGGTTCGCCGTGCGCCTCGTCGTCATGCGCGCCATGGTGCTCAGGAAGATCCTGTGGACGGCGCAGCAAGAACATGATGATCAGTGCGCCGACCGCCGGCAGGAACGTCAAAACGCTCAGTATATGGGGTATCGGAGATTCAGGCATCGTTTCCTCGTCTATCACAGACCCGGTCGCGGACGCGAAATGGGTCCGATCTCCTTACTATCGAATGTGCGGGTTCAAGGATGAAAACTTATATAGCAGGCCGGAGACCAGCATGACCACTCCCACCAGCATGGCGAGCGCGTAGTTGCGGACAAAGCCAGTCTGAAGGCGACGGCTGACGCGGCTTGTAAATCCTACGCCACCCCCCAGCACCTTCACGATCAATCCATCGATCAGGCCCATGTCGAGAGTTCGCCATAGAATCCGATCGGCGAACCAGCCTCCGATGCGGATAAAAATAAAGTTGTAAAGCCCGTCCCACCACCACTTGTTCATCAAGAAGGCATAGGGACTTGCGGCATTACGCTCCCAACCTTCCTTGGTCGCGACAGGCACCAGATCGCCGGTGGCCTGATGCCTGCGATACAGGAACCAGGCGAGCCCAAGGCCGGCCAGCGCCACCAGACTGGATATTACATATCCCGCCGGAATACCGGCAATCACCCCGAGTTTAATGTCACCAGACTGAAGCGCCGAATTCCAGAGCGTCTTCGGCGCGATGGAAGGCTCCAGGAATTTCTCAAAAATGCCCGTCGGTCCGAGCCATATACCCGCGACCACCGAGAAAAACGCGAGAATGTAAAGCGGGATCATCATGGAGAGAGGAGAAGTATGTACTTTGCCGCCGCCATGGGCGGTAGCAATATCCTCGCCATGGCCGGTTGCCGGGTCCGCATGAGCGCCGTGAGCATCCGCCGGATCCTCCACCGCGCCATGATGATGTTCGTGCAGCTCGCCGTCCACAAAGCGTGGATCCGTGTCGAATGTCTTCATCATCAGCCGGTTCATATAAAACGCGGTCATGAACGCGGTGAGCAGTCCCACGATATAAAGGATCCATCCACTCCCCCAGGGAGAGTTCAGGGCGCCGTCCAGAATAGCATCCTTACTCCAGAAGCCGGATAGGCCCGGGAAACCCGAGATGGCGAGCGTGCCGATGAACATGACGAGCCAGGTCGTCCAGATCAGCTTTTTCAGCCCGCCCATTCTCCGCATATCCTGCTCACCCAGCATGGAGTGGATTACCGCGCCGGAGCCGAGAAAGAGGAGCGCCTTGAAAAACGCGTGCGTGAGGACGTGGAACATGCCTGCGGAAAACTCGCCCACTCCGCAAGCAAGGAACATATAGCCGAGTTGGGAGATCGTTGAAAAGGCCAGCACACGTTTGATATCGTTCTGCACGAGCCCGATCGTGGCGCCCATGAAGGCGGTCGCGATCCCTATCCATCCCACCAGTTGCATCGCGGCCGGAGCCTGAACAAAGATCCACGAACAGCGCGTCACCATCACCACGCCGGCCGTAACCATCGTGGCGGCATGGATCAGCGCGGAAACAGGCGTCGGCCCGGCCATGGCGTCCGGAAGCCACACCCACAGTGGAATCTGCGCGGACTTGCCCGTTGCGCCGATAAAGAGCAGGACAGCAATCAAGGTAAACATGGCGACGGGGATATGCTGCCCCAACACATCCATGGACTTTGCCGCCATATCCATCACGCCATGATGATCGGCCGTGAAGAACGACAATGTGCCGAAGACGCTCCAGACGGCCATCATTCCCAGCGCGAAGCCAAGGTCGCCCACGCGGTTGACGATGAATGCTTTGTTGCCTGCCTTGGCGTTGTCCGTATCCGTGTACCAGAAGCTGATCAGAAGGTAGGAACAGGTCCCGACCCCTTCCCACCCAACGAACATCAGGAGG
>JBBRKX010000124.1:0-8990 GCA_038231675.1 Chthonomonadales bacterium
AGTTTCATCTTATTCTCCTTGTAGGGAAATTCTGATTGCTATGCCGATTGTGTCATGGGCAACTCGTTAACGGGCATTGCCCATATCGCCGTTTGAAGCACGGACCGCATTTCCGTCTGGCTCATCCCTAGTTTACCCGCACCGAAGATCACATCGTTCAGGTCCACTCCATACCAGTTCCGTTTCGTCCGGTCGCACAGGCCGGCGACATTGAGGCATGCAATGGCTGCGGACACGCGTGCTTCGAACGCCTCGCTTTCCCTTTCGTTCGCACAGGCTCCCAGTCGGCGCGCCCAAGCCGTACAATCGCGGAGCGCCGCGCCAAACTGGGGGTGCCCGGCGTTTAAGAAACCATGGGTGAGGGCCGTACGATCCAGCCTGCGCGCCATTTCGCTGTAGCTTGAGGCCGCGAAATAGAACATCGATAGGGCCGTGAAGATCGGGAAATTCGGCATAGCCGCGTAGCATGCGCCAATGAAGTCCGCGGTGGAATCCGCCTCCCGCAGTGTCGTGTTCCCATACTCTTTGAGGTTCGCCTCCATCGTCGTGCAATCCCACGACCCTTCCAGAACGTCGCAAAGCCGTTCGATGCCGGAGAGCGTCAGCGGAATGCCGGTGCTGAACAGCGGATCGACGAACGCGGCGGCAGAGGGAAGCAGAGCCCAACCGCGCCCTGCCGCCCTGGAAGCGCGGTAGGTGAGTCTGGGCGCATACACAAATGGGCGAGTGGGTGTCGCATCGACAAACTGTTCTGCAACCGCTGGATAGCGTGCGAGGAAACGTTTCCAGGCGGGCTCGCCGTCTATCAGGCCTATCTCATCCGCGAGCGCCGCCGTAATGGCTACTCCCGCACTCGTGATCCCATTACCGAACCGTAGCACCCACATCCATCCTCCCTCGAAGACGTGGTGCAACGCCGCGTCGTCCATGGGGTAGGGCGCCATACCGGGACTTCGAAAGCCCGGCAGCGATTCGCACCTGCGTACGCCGGTAAAGTGGGTGTATAAGCCGCGTGTCGCAAGGTAATCGGCGAAACCTGACTCCGGGATCGAAAGCGCTTTGCTGAGAAAACTGCGGGGGCCGGTCGCATCGACGACCAACTTCGTGGTCGCGTTGAATGCGACGCCCCTCTGAGCACCACGGAGCGTCGTGGTTCCCTCCTCATGCCATTGGGGCGCTTCAAGGTTGACGTTGTCACGGTAGTCCGCGCCCGCTTTGACCGCCTGAAGCATCAGAAATTGATCGACATCGGCGCGCAGCCAATGTGTGTCGGCCACCCTGTCATTCGGGCTTGCCGCGACCATAAGCTGGTTGCCCCGATCGGAAGCAACCTCATAGGCCACTCCCTTCCGATGATGGAAGTAGGTGAAACCACGCTTCAGTCCGCAGCCGATGTGAGGGTAAGCGCGCTTCCAGGCCCCAAAAGTCGTCAGAGGGAGGATCGCAGGAAGGTCATAGCGGAGGGCCAACTGTTCCAACATGAGATTGGCGAGGGGAGACGTAGACTCCCCAATGGCGAAGCGAGGATGCTCGCCCTTTTCCAGCAGCAAAACAGACAGTCCCATGCGCCGTGCGATCATGGAAAGCAGCGAGCCGCCGAATCCGGATCCGATGACCGTGATATCGAAATCGGTCTTCATAACGACGCCTGCGCTCCACACTTCGCGCAGACGACGGAGGAGGGAACACACTGCGTCCGGTTCATTTCGGCGAGACGCGCGGTACGTTTGGAAGAACAGGAGCATGTGGCAAAGGATTCGATGTCCCAGAGGTCGGCGAAGACTCGTCCTCGCCCAAGTCGCAGTCCATATTCCATGGCGGATTCGAGCGCTTGTAGGGAAGGCGGCGCAAATTCCCCGGATCGCGCGAGGGCATCCATGGCCCCGTTCCCGCCGCGCGTCGGGATAAGGCAGCAGGCGGTCGCTCCCGCGTCGAATGCCGTATCCAGAGACCTGCGCGTCCATACGCGATCCTCTTCCGGTGTAAGGAAGGGCGGCCCAACAAGGAGGAACACTCGGAGCGCAATGTCATGCTCTTTCAATAATTGTGCCGCACGCTGAAAGTCCGGAACGGTAAACCGTTTGTTGAGTCGCTCCAGTACGCCTGGATGGGCGGTTTCAAGCCCGATGGCGACCTCAAGACGACCCGCAATCAATTCCTGAAATCGAAGGGTCCGATCCCCAATGAAGTGGGGATGCGACTCCACGATCACGCGCTCGAATCCCTGAACCACTTCCGCGATCTCCGCATAGTCTTCCGGTGGAATCGCGGCGGGGTCGAAGAAACTCCCGGCATTGTAAAGCTTGATCTGTCGGGCGGGCGGCAACAGGGAAAGCGCCTGCCGAATCTGGGCGGCGATGGCGCCCGAAGGAACGCGCTCGTCCAGCGTATTGCGCCATAAATCGCACATGAGACACCGGTAAGGACATTCTCTGTTCGTCAGGAACAGCGTCGCGGTGGATGCCGGATTGCCGCTCTCATCGCTCTCTTCTTCCCAGAGAAACGCGTAGGGCAGATGTGGGGCCAGCACGTTCTTGGCCCCGCGTCGCGCAATTATCCAGGCGTTACGTTCTGAAGCACGGAGAGGGTAGGACGTTTCCACGCTCATTTTGCGATGGGGAAAGGACGGGAAAGATCGTTCCCCGAGAACCGTTCCGCCTCCGGATTCCATGCCTCTCGAAGGCGGCTTTCCCATTGACGCAGGAACACTTGCCGGCACCAGGCTTTGCTGACACGCCATTTGCGATACGATTCTCCGCCCACGCCGTCCTGAAATCGGCGTTTGGGAGGGGTGGGCATCACGATGCCGGTGACTGTCTCCACGCCCGCCCGCACCACCTCGGACTTGAGCGTATACAGGCGCTCCACGCTGCCATCGAGCACCTGTTCAAAGGGAATGGCAAGCGCGGCCGCGATCGCATTGCGGTCCGTATAGGGGGAAAACGCGCTGAATCCGTATTGCGCGGCGGGAGCGAACGTACGCACATAGGAGCGGGAAAGGCCGCCGGAGTAGGTGAGGCTATGCTTGATGGCGTCGACACCCCAACCTTCCTGGTAGAGCATGGGGTTGCGCAGGACGCTCGAAAGGGTCAGGTCGGAGTCTTCGAGGGGATAGTCCTTCAGATTCTCATCGCCTCCGTCGCCGTCGATCAGGTATTTGATGTTGGGGTAGCGTTCCCGGATACCGCGCAGCAGGCAAAGGGCGACGGCCGCGCATTCGACGTCCAGGGGATGGTAATCCTCGATGACCTGGATCGCTTCCTCCGGGTCCACCTGGTCTTCATCCACCGAGAGGACTTCCCAGTGCGCTTCCAATCCCAACTCCTTCACGACCGTCTCGGCCTGCGTGGCATCCTTGCCGCCGCCCAGGTCCAGCGTGAACGCGCGCAGAACGCCGGGATCACGCCCCATTTGCTGGAGGGCGTGCCGAGCGAGCAGGAAGATGGAAGTGCTGTCCACGCCGCCGGAAAAGGCGAGCGCGATCGGTTCCCCAACGGGAACCGTACTGAGCCAGTGCACAAGCGCGGTGGTTGCCGAACCGATGTACGCGGCTCCCGCCGAGCCGACATCCGCAGGGCCGTTGCCGATCTCGGGTGTGAAGAACCGATGGTGGCGTGGGGCGGGATCCGGGCAGCCGATCTGATCGATCTCAAGGAGATGATGCGCCGGGACCATGCGTGTGTACAGCGGATCGAACTGCCAGCCGATCTTTTCCTGCTGGCACCAGCGGTACAGGGAATCGATCCGGTCGGAGACGATGAGAAAGGGGCCGTGAAACATCTTCGCGACGAAATAGCGGAGCGGGAACCCGATCGTTCTCGCCAGGCGCACGGTCTGACCGTCGCGTGCGGTCGCCGCAAAATGGCCGTCGGCGTGGGCCAGGGCATCCGTGTCGCCCTTTCGAACCGCTTCCGTAACCTGCTCGGCCGTCATCGTGGTCAGACCTGAGGATCGGACCCCGACCAGATCCACCAGCCGCTCTACTCCTTGTAACATCGTTCTAACCCCCTGTTCGGATGAATTTACGGAATGAATGATCTTCGAATTATGCGGAACCTTCCAGAAAAAGAATTTCCTCGGGACTCAACGCGACATCGGCTCCACGACAACTGTCTTCCACCTGTTCGACGGTATGCGATCCCACGATCGCGCTTCCGCCACAGGGATGATTGAGGAGATACGCGACCGCGATTGCATTGGGGGAAACGTTTTTGCGTGCCGCCATCTCCCCGGCACGCTTCCATCGTACGGCATTGATGGGGCTGTGATAGTTGGTAAACTTCTTGCCTTCGGAATTATAGGGATGCGCGAAAACCCCGCCTGCCTGCGCGGTGTAGGGAATCACGCGCAACGCTGATTTGCAATAGTACGATAGGGCCGCTTCATCCATTGCGATGGTGCGCATCTCCGCGTTATAGGCTTCGTTCGCCCGTGCCAGGCTCCAGGCGATCTGGCTGGCGCAGAATCCCGTGAGACCCTGCTGCGCCATATAGGTCGCCGCCTCCGCAAGGCGCTCAACGGACCAGTTCGAAGCCCCAATAGCGCGAATGCGTCCCTGTGACAGCAGACCCTGAAGCGTCGAGAGTATTTCGCCAACCGGGATTTCAGGATCGTCTCGATGGAGCCAGTACAGGTCTACCACATCGATCTGCAGCCGTTCCAGACTCTCGTCGAGGTCCCCGGCAATCTCTTCCGGCCTGAGCCGCGAGAGATGCATCGTTTCCAGTTTCGGATGTCCGCCTTTGGTGCCTACAACAAACCGGTCCCGAACATCCCGACTGCGCAGCCAGGCCCTAACGGTGCGTTCACTTGCGCCCGTGCCCCCGGCTCCCAATCCGCAAGACATGCGCGGTATCCAGAAATGTGCCGCCGCAGCTCGCAAATGTGTTCAGCAGAGAAAAGGAATGGTCCCGCGAGTAGGCCGATCCATGGGATCCCGTGCCGAGACAAACGGCGGATGCCGTGGTTGCAACACCTGGAATCGAAAAATAGCGCATTTTGGAGTTGATTCTCACCTTCACATCGCGTGTCATGCTGCCATGCGCTCGCTTGATCCATTCAGAAATTCCCAACAGCGTACACAGATGCCATAGGATGGCTGGAATAGAAGAATATACGCGTAAACCACGTGGGAATCCTGCTCAAAAAGACCACTCGGTTATAACTGACTTCCGGGAACGCCAATCCTTGACGGTCTGCAGTGGCTGGTTCATGGCAGTTCTCAAGGTATCTTATGTTGCGTTTTGCAATTGCCTTCCTGGCAGTCAGCCTTTCGCCGCGCCGCGACCATGTCCACATAAGCATGACCACATTAAAAACGAAAACAGCCAGAACAAGCAGGTCCTTGACGAAAAACCAGTGGAAATGCTCTAACAGCCGCATTACGATTGTATAGCCCGCCGTCATGCATAGAACAACGGCAATACTGGCTGGATTGCTCAGTCGGCGTTGTTTCATCTTACTACGCACATAATTCTGACGGGCAAACTTAACCTTCTGTGTTTGCATCTGAGATATTTCATAAATTCATACCAGGAGTCCCCTGACTTTTGGCACTTCTCTTGTCCCGTATCTTGGAATATGCGCACGTTCTGTCTGCCACTCTGAGCCTGTGCCCTCTTGCGAGCACCCTCACCCCCAAAATCCCACATCTCCCGTTCCGGGCAGAGGGGGACTTCGACTGGCCTCAGTATGCCCTTGTTCCCAAGTCAATTTTAGCGGTTCCCGCCAACGCTTTCCATACAGAGTACCAGGCTAATCCACGCACCAGAAAGCGCTACCACCATGCCCAGTAGGGCGAGCACCAGTCTGATGGGATAGCTCATGCGTCTGTATTTGAAAGCAATATATTCATAGCCATATTTGTAGCCATATTTGCGGCAAAACAGCAGTAAGTCCTGCTTTGTGACTAATTGCGCATCCATCCGGGAAGCGTCTGTCGGCGCCATGCGATACGTTAGTGATGGCTTGCCTGCTTTATCATGCGGATAATGACTGCCTGGTTCTTATCATTCCCACGCGCTTTCGCATAGTCGAGCGCCTTTTCGCCATTGTCATCCTCGGGCTCATCCGGGGTTGCTCCTTTTGCGAGAAGCAATTCAACAACATCACGGGGTCCACAGCAGGCGGCCCGCATAAGCGCGCTCCTTCTCTTTCGCTCATCCCAATCGTTCGGGTCTGCTCCAGCCTTGAGCAATTTGCGAACTTCATCCCAATGGCCCAGTCGTGCATTATCACAAACCGGCCCGCCCCATCCGAATTCATTTTCACGATAGTATGCCCTGCGGATAAGGGGAGAAATCATCTTCATAGCACTCAAGGCGACCAAGAGGACGAGGATAAATCCCATAACATTCCTTAACCCCGTGGCTTACCCTGAGCCATTTCCATTGCATTGGGCTCTCCTTACTTTGTTCATTATTTTGTTTGGGGCGGAAGCTACCAACGGAGTTCGTAAAACTGTTCGGTGATCTCCTGGCCCCACATCTTGATTTTCTGTTCGGAGACCAGGGCAAAGCCGGCCGATTCGTAAAGTCTTACGGCCGGCGTCAGCTCTCCAACCGTGCTGAGCAGCACCGAAGTATAGCCGTGCATTCTTGCGAAATCCAATGCTTGCGTCATCAGCCATTTCCCCAATCCAATCCCGCGTACCGATGGGTCCAGAAGAAACCAGCGCAGGCGCGCCTGGACCGCACTTTGGCCGACGATCCCAATGCTGCCCACCATGGTTTCATTCGCCTCCACAATCCAAACGCGCTCGCGTACGGGATCGAAGGAATGTGCAAAGTGCATCATCGTTTCCGCCACGTAACCCTCGAACGTGTGGTCATAATCGCACTCTTGCGCGTATAGCAATCCATGTTGCGTAAGAATATGGCCGAGATCTCCGGGGCGGAGATCGGTACGCACGCGTATGTTTTCGAAGAAAGTTATGGCCGCATCGCCCATCACAGACACTCCCCGCAACCGATCGGAAGGTACGCGAACGATCCGGTACGGATGCGGTGCTCCCTAATACACTCCCTAATACACTCCCTAATACACTCCCTAATACACTCCCTAATACACTCCCTAATGCGCCGGACAATCGTCATTCCCCTCCGGAAAAAAGAGGACCGCCGAACGGAAGTACAGCAGGAACTGTCCGCTTGCGATGTGCTACAATGCGGACAAGGGAGCACCACGTATCGGACAGGGAGAGACGGGCCCTAGACCCGGATCAGGATTGCTCAAGAAGGCCGGTGGTGGCATCTTGATTCATACGCATGCTTGTATACGACGTCTTCATGGAGACATGGCGTTTTCGTAAGCGGGACGTTTCTCCGTTTCAGAGCACGGGAGTTTTAGTGATGTTCAACAGGGCAAAACCGCGTCAACGCGCGGGAAAAGGGGTCTATATCGTGGATCGTTCCCTGCGGGGCTATCCCAGGCGCCCCGTGCCCGCCGGGGGGATCAGCCAGCCCTGGGCTTTCCTCCGAACAGTGAATTGGGGGATCGCCGGATACGGTTTTATCCTGGGAGTGTTGATCTGGATTGCGGCCCTGCGACTTGGAATAGACGCGATCCCGGACTTTCGATCGCCCAATATCGTTCTATTGGTCGGCATCCTCTCGGCCTGTATCGCGCAAACACGCGGTCGAATGATCATCGGTTTGAGCGGTGCGGCCGTCTGTCTGGGCCTGTTGATCGTCATGTACACTCCGCTGGCGCGCTATGCCGCCCGGGGACTGGTGCGGTCGGATACCCTGCATCCCGTGGACGCAGTGGTCGTACTGGCGGCGGACATTCAAGGGAACGGCCTGCTTACAGACAGCTCACAAGCCAGTCTCTTCCACGGATATGAACTTCTGTGCGCAAAGGACGGCAAGCGACTCGTCGTCACCGAGCGCGTTCCGCCCGAGCCTTCCTGCCTTCCCGCGATCAAACTCCAGATGCAGCAGCTGAAGTTCGATTATCCGCTCGACAGCGCCGGCCCCTGCGACAATACGCATGGCGAAGCCGTGGCGGTCGCCATGCTCGCCCGCCAGAACGGGTGGAAGACCATCATTCTCGTCACCCATCCCGCCCGCATGCGCCGCGCTGCGGCCACTTTCGAAACCGCAGGCGTGAAAGTCCTGTGCTCTCCCTGCCCTGAGGGGCGGTACGACATCACCTCTCTCAGTCAGCCCGACGATCGGCTGGAGGCGTTTCGGGACTGGATCCACGAGGCGCTGGGCTACAAGATTTATCAACTACGCGGCTGGATCTAATCTGCACGCCGGCTTGAAGCACGCTCTAAACTGTCCACTTCGTGCGCTTTCGCCCACTAAAACACGCCATTATCCGTATACAGGCGTCCGCCTATTGTGCTCGTTTCCACGCTATATCCTCGGGAACCTCCTAACTCCTGTCTGCGTCATCTGTTACGTCGGAGGATTTGAAGTTCCCTTGCGATACCACCCCGATCTATACGTCGCAAAGCGGTCGTTGACTCCTTCCATAAACTATGAAATATGATTGCGTGACGGCTGCCCACGGCTGCTGTCTTCCTTTCTGTCTGTATGCATGCCGACTGTTCGTTCCTACGAACGCCGTTCCGCATTAGGGGACGGATCACGCAACGACAGGAGATCACATGAAACCTCATCAGGAACCCGGAGAAGAACCTCTCGCCTCCCAGCACGTTTCCGAATTGTCGGCTGCCTCCACGTCTGAGGACCTCAGGCCCTCGCGGCGTGCATTCCTCTCCGGTGCGGCTGCGGTAGGCGCGGGATTGGCCATTTCGCCTTTACTTTCGGAAGAAGAACCTGCGGCCGCCGAGGGGCAGAGCGCTGCCGTTTCCGCTACGCGAGGAGCCGTCAATGTCACGTTGAACGTGAACGGCGCGGACCATATCCTTGCGATCGAGCCCCGTGTCACCCTATTGGATGCGTTGCGGGAACACATGGATCTCACAGGTACAAAAAAAGGGTGCGATCATGGTCAGTGCGGCGCATGCACGATTCACATCG
>JBBRKX010000125.1:0-8953 GCA_038231675.1 Chthonomonadales bacterium
ACCCGTTTTGGCGAAGGTATTGTACTAACCGATCCTTTTATTTTCTGAGAAATCTGCCTGTTTGCCCTACCCGAGGTTCAGGAGAGTCTCCAGGCGCCTTCGACAGCGCCGTCCCATAATGGGAGTCATATCAAAACAAATGTCTATCTGAACACCGAGGAAATTGTACGATCGCTACAGGAAGTCTTCTGTTAAAACGCAAATCGGCTCTGTTTCCGTATAAATTTGGAAGCAGAGCCGAGGATAACTGACCGAGTGCGTGTTCGAGAAGTGTGGATCCTCACCACCTTGAATTCGGAGGTTCGCCGTAATCCGATGCGCCTCGGAGCGCGATCAAGAAAGGGACGCGCGCCATTCAGCAGAGCGCCGCCGCGTCCATAGGGCGCGTATAAAGCTTCGTTGTATCCGTGGCTTCGCTGCGGAACAGGCCCAGAACGTACGCCCGGCAGTGCCGGAGGTTGTTCAGGATCACGCAGCGGTCCTGTCGGGTTTTGGCGACCAGCAGGGTGCCCTGCACAACCCCGAGCATCAGGTCGGCGATGCTGGCCGGGTCGAAGTCGATTACAGGTGGATGCGCCTTCTTGGCGTCGGCGAGCAGCGTGCGCACATCGCCGGCCCACATCGCAAAGTGCGCCTCACACAGGTCTCCCAGCCTCCGGTTCGACGCCCCCGTCTCCTGCGCGACCGTGCCGACGACGCAGCCGGAAACCGCCTCGGGATGCAGGTATGTTTCGCCCATTACTTCAAACAGCCAGTCCAGACGGTCCAATTGTTATAATGACTTCTGGGCAGGGAAAGCGGAAATCTATATGCGGCATAAGAGAAGCACCAGAGAATGCGGCCAGTAGAGGACCCGGACCATGCGTTCCAACACACCGCCGAGCGCATGGCGGAAAGCGATATAGGCGCCGACACCCAGGAGATCTACAGACAGTAGGAAGCAGACTTACAGGAGGCGGTCCAGGCAGTGCGGAAGGCCAGCAAGGATATCCGGATAAGCGCTTACCGAGCGGAGGTACGGGCCGATCAGAGCGTGCAATGCATTCTCCTGGACATAGGCTGAACGTACGCTGCGGCAAATTATCATTGAAACCTGATGTATTTGCGCTCCGTCTTCTCTAGGTATCGGAACGATATTTGGAAGGAAGTTATATGAAATCCGCTAAGACTGGGATCGCCGTGCTGGGATTGACCTGCGCCTTGAGCACGTCTGCGCTTGCAAAGATGCCTGCTAATCTCATTGTTCCCGGCCAGCATATTGGCCGGATCCGTCTCGGCGCGGACGCGAAAACACTGAAAAGATTGGGCGATCCGGACACGGGAGAGGCGGCGATGATGAAGCAGTGGATGACCTGGTATTCCAAACCGCCGGCGAATCAACCGGATGCCGTTCCTGCGGAACTGGATGTTTATGTTACGCTGGCCCACGACGGTGATGGTTCGGAAAAAGTGATTACCGAGGCGCGCGTCACGTCCGCGTCCTTCAAACTGGCCAACGGCATCGCGGCCGGCAGTAGCTTCACCCATATCAAGCATGCTTATCCCCATCTGAAACTGGTGCAGACCTACACGACAAAAAAATCCAACGGGCCCATTCGAATATACGATGACACACAGCGCGGCGTAGCGTTCGAGATTTATCGTGGCCGGGACGGCAAGTCTGCCGCAGGACAGTGTAGCGCAATTATCGTGCATTCCCCCGGCAAGGTCGCGGGAGCCAATTACCTTACGCTTTCCGACTATCTGCAAGGCCAGAGCGATCCCCGCAACCACACCAGACTACACTTTTTGCCTGAATAGCCTCTGTGTCTGCCGACGGCCTCCCGTATGGTCGTCGGGATGCATTAAACTTTTGAACTTCATGGACACAATCGAATGTAAACCGCGTAATGCATAGTGAGACTTGTCTCATAGTGACTATGCCCGAAGGCTTTCTGAATCCTCCGTAACGGACAAAAAAATTATGAACATCGGTAAACATGAAGAAAAGGCAGCCAGCTACTATCCTGTGTATCAGTCTCAGCCGCTTCAGACAGCCGAGACCGTGCCTGCGCACACAGAGGCAGCGCTGCAGGAGCGCGTAACGCCCCAGGAGTTTGCGCAAGCCCTGGCTTCCCTGGAAGCGCGGAAGGAAAACGCCGAGCATGCTTTGCAAGAGACGGTGCCGATCGGCGAAGCGTTGCAGCAACTGAGCATCTCCGCCGACGCCGCCGAAATCCTTGCGGAGGTGCAGCAGGAGCGTCAGCGACAGGCCCGAAAGCAACAGGCGCTGAAGCGAACGCTGGTTCAGCGACGACGGCTGGGCCTAGGCCTGGGCGGCGCTCTTGTTTTATCCCTGGGCATCTTGATGATGTCTTCTTTTCGGAGCACCCCTCTGGAGGTTGCCGCGCCCGCGACCGTCGTGTCGCCACAACCTGTCTCTGCCGAGATCCGCACGCTTGCGGAAGTGTCCGAAGGACAACTGGTGCAAACCAATCCGCAGGATTTTAAGGCGCTGCTGCAAAATCCAGCCCTATCGCCTGCCAGCGTGATCGTTCAAACGCTTGGCAACTCGCCTGTGATGGGAAGCTGGACGCTCGTGAAGCATGACGGGCATATCTACATGCGCGGCTATATGGCGGCGATGTCGGCCCAGGCAATGGCGCAGATGAAATCCCTGCAGGTTTTCAGCATGCCTTATGATAGTTCGCAGGTAAACGGAATGGCGTATGTGAAGCCCGTAACCATGCGCCTGGGCAGTTTTTCGTGGCAGGGCATGAGCAGCGAGGCGGGAATTCCTGCCCTTACGGTGTCCAAACTCCATTTGGACCATTACGGGAACGAGCATCCGAATTTGTGAAGTACCGGATCATTTCCTTCGCCGCTTCTTTCCCCCTTCTACATTGGTATCCAGCCGCACCTGGATGTGACTCACGGAGATGATAATCTCCCCTCCTTGACGCCCCCCCGGTGCCTCATGCACACTATAGGCATCACTCTTGGACATGCATTCGCTTTTAGAAACTTTCTGTTGAATGCAAATCGGCTCTGCTTCCGTATAAATCGGAAGCAGAGCCGAGGATAACTGACCGAGTGCGTGTTCAAGAAGTGTGGATCCTGACTGCCTTGAATTCGGAGGTTCGGATCCAGACAAGAGCTATCCCTGCGGAATGAAGGCTGCGCCGACAGGTCGGAAGTCCGACACGGAGAACACATTCACCTGCTTGGCCGCATCGTAGCGGATGGTCCACTGATGCGGGAAGAAACCGGGGACCGGATACAACTGAGGCTGGTCGATAACGTCGGTCTCCGTCTGGTGCGACTGGAGGAAGCTGACGTCATCTCCGACCGGGGTTCCGTTTATATGTCCCTTGTAGATCAGGAAGTTCATCCCCACGGTGATCCGCGCCGGCTGACCTGCCGGCTTGGTGGGATCGTCGTAGCTCTGTCCGAGACCCGGAACGATCGTCGGCGGAACGCCTGCCGGCGCGCCTACGGGAACCTCACGCGGGTCTGGAACCGCGAACTCATTGGCAAACGTGGGCGGATCCGGCTGCGCCGGGGGATTGATCAGCATAACGCAATGGAAATGCTGCGGTTCTCCAGTGGGCCGGAATTGATCGATCGGGTGACCTGTAAAGTAGAAGAGGGCCATGGCTTTGTAGGGCGAAGCGGAAGCCTGTGCCGGAAGCGGAATGATATAGACGTTGGGTTTATCGTCGGAGATCGGCGTGGGCGGCTGATTGGCGATGCCGGATTGTTCGAGTTCGAACCCGAACTCGAGTGGCGTCGCGCCGTTCGTCCGGACAAAGCTGCGGCCCAGAAGGTAGGATCCATGGGGTCCGTTGGTTGCGGTCACATCCGGGCCGAAGAAGGTCTGCCCGGCAGGCGTGTTGTTGTCGTTGCCGCCGCATCCGACAAGCATAGCGCATGCGGCCAGCGCAAGAATTCCAGTCGCAAATCGCGTCACCAAGTTGATTGACATGTATTTCTCCTATAGTATGTAGAATGCCCGCTGAGAGCGGGCATTCTAACGATTGAGAGGATCAAGCAGGGACCAGGCGAACCTTGACTTTCGTCTCGTTCCCCGTGTGCTTTGCCCCATGACCCCCGGCGCGGTTTCGCGAGAGACGCTGTTGGGCGTCCGGCGTTTGCTCGGTAGGTAGTTTCACCGTAAGAGCCTTGGCGTCGAAATCCGTGTACGGTTCGCCGTTGATCCAGACCGATTCGATTTTGATGCTTCCCTCGGGAAGAAGGTCTGGAGACACGCGAAGGATATTGTCCTTGAACCCGCCCGCTTGCGGCTTGAAGTACAGATCCAACGGCTGCTTTGTCACCAACAGATTGCTGTAAACTGCGGCAAGGTAGCCGAGTTCCGTGGCATGATAGGTGCCCATCGAATGGCTGCCCTTATTCCGCTCGTTTCCAAGCAGGTAAGGCAGGCCGTTCGCCAGGACATTGAAGTACACGGCCCCGGAATCGGTGTCCAGGAACCACGCATTGTAGAAAGCGGAGGACTCCCGCGCCAGCTTGAGATATTCCGGCGTTTTAAAGATTCCACCAAGGATCAAGTAGGCAAGGATGCCCTGCTCCTGCTGCCACCACGCCTTACGATCGTGGAACGCCAGGCGACGGGTTTCTTCTCCCGGCCCAAGATGCCGCTCGCATACGTCGTACCAACCGCCACGCTGCTTGTCCATGCCGACTGCGGGGATCGTGTCTCCCAACTGCTTGGCAAGCTGAACATAACTGTCTTTAGGCCGAAGCGAGTTCATGCGCATCAGGTTCCAGGCAATCTTCAGGTCATGGCCGGCGACCGCGCGGTCTTGCTGCCATCCCCAGGTCTTGTCCGGGCTCCAATCGTCGAAGAATTTCTCCTGCACGAACGGGGTATCGTCCTTGGCGGGGAACTTGTCACGGATCGTATCGAAGGTCAGTTCCAGGAAGTCGGCGTACTTCTTATCGCCGGTCGCCAGATAGAGGTTAATAAGGTAAGCAGGAGCATGGTCACCGACCGAGTTCCAGTTTTTGCGCGCCTGGTTGTGGCCCAGCGATTCCGCTTTGGGATCGAAGGTATCCGTGGTGATATGTGAATAGTAACCGCCGGTGGGAGACGTGTCCAGGTAGTACTTATTGAACAGGTTGATCGTCTTGTCCGCGTCCTCCAGAATGCCGGGGTCGCCCGTGATGCGGTACGTCTGGATGGGGCCCGCGAGCGCATAAATCTGCTCGTAGCAAGGCATCGCGCCGTAATCGTCTCCGAACAGAGAGCCAAGGACATCCTTGTTGCCGCCCGGCTGAACGTCCAGCGCATGCAGCCAGTAGACGACTCCCTCCGATTCCTTATCACGCTTAACGATGTTGTCGCGCAGGTACTGGGTTCCTTTTTCGGCCGCTTCGAGGAATCGATCCTCGCCCGTCAAGAGGTACGCGGTGGCGAACCCGTATACGGTGCGAGAAATGGTGTCGGTCTCCTGGATCGTGGTGCCCAGTTTAGCGCCGTCCAAAAACAGGCTCGTGCGATACTTCGAGTAGTCGATCTCTCCGCCATCGAACTGCGCCTTGATGTAGAAGTCGGCGATATGCTTTACCTGCTCGATCCACCAGTCCTGCTTTTCAAACACAAAGTTGCCCGGCTTCGTGCCCGGGAACACCAGGTGCTTGGCTTCGAACTTATGATCGCCGCCTTCCGGGTAATAGAGGCCGTAAGCGAACACATAGTTGCCGGGCACGAGCAGTTCCTTGAGTTGCCCGCTCGCGTCCTTATACGACTCTCCGAGATTCCGCACATACTCGTAGAAAGTCGCGGACGTCAGCTTGCCGCTAAACTCTTTGTCTCCCGGAGTCTTGATGGTGAAAGTGCCTTGTTCGGCATCCGCCGCCGTAATGTATCCGGCGATCGTGTCGGAAAAGATAAAATTAATGTCATTCATGCGTCCACGCCCCTCCCTTATTTGAACTTCGTTACGCCTTCGAGACGAGAACCACGATGGTGCGATCGTTCACGAAGTACTCGCTGCCTTCAATCTCGACTTCATTCCCGGGTTCCGCAATATCTTCAGGAGAAGGCAAAGAGGTGTCGGCGGACCGATACCACTTCCGTCCTGGAACCGTCGGCAACTGGAAATTCGCTCCCTCCCAGTGCATGTTCATGATCACGTGAAGATCCGGATCGCCGTCGAATCCGCCCATCGTGTAGGCAAGGATCCGCGCCTCGGCGTCATGCCAGCCGGGACTGTTTAGTTCATAGCCGTGCCAGGAGATATCCGGCACGCCGCGTTCGTTCAACTGTCCGTTGAAAAAGCGCGGCCGGTGCAGACTCGCATGCGATGTCCGGCGCGTGATGATGCTGGACCAGAACCGAAAAAGGTCGTTGTGTTTTTCGGGCAGGGTCCAATCGAACCAACTGATCTCGCTGTCCTGGCAGTAGGCGTTGTTGTTGCCCTGTTGGGTCCGCCGCACTTCATCGCCCCCAAGGATCATGGGCACGCCCTGTGCGAGCATCAGGATCGTCGCGAAGTTCTTGATCTGGCGGTTCCGCAACGACTCGATTCCCGGATCGTCGGTGGGACCTTCCACGCCGCAGTTCCAGCTGAGATTGTCGTCGATGCCGTCGCGGTTATTCTCGCCGTTCGCGTCATTGTGCTTATAGTCGTAGGAAACCAGATCGTTGAGCGTAAACCCGTCGTGGCAGGTGACGAAGTTGACGCTGTTGATCGGCAGTTCTCCCGTGGTTTCAAAGATGTCCGCGCTCCCGGAGATGCGGTTCGCCACATCGCCAATGATGCCCGGTTCGCCTTTGACGAAACTGCGGATGGTGTCACGGAATTTTCCGTTCCATTCGCCCCACCGATACCCCGGGAAGTAGCCGACCTCATACAGTCCCGCCGCGTCCCAGCATTCCGCGATCACCTTGGTGTCGGCGAGCATATCGGAAAGCTCGATGTTCCAGATCACGGGAGGATCGAGCATCGGCAGCCCGTCCTGGCCTCGCGTCAGGATGACGGCCTCATCGAAGCGAAATCCGTCTACATGCATCTCCCTTACCCAGAAGTCCAGACTATCGACAATCATCTTCTCGGCGATCGGATGGTTTCCGTTGACCGTGTTGCCGCAGCCGGTGTAGTCCATATAGTACTGGTGGTCTTCGGTGGAAAGCATATAATAGACGTGATTGGCGAAGCCCTTGAAGTTGATCGTCGGCCCCTGATCGTTGCCTTCGTTCGTGTGGTTGTAGACCACGTCCAGGATCACTTCGATGCCCGCCTTATGGAAGGCCTTCACCATATCCCGGAATTCGTCGAGGTGGGATCCGTATTCCGGCGAAACGCAGTAGCCGTTATGGGGGGCGAAGAAGCTGATGGTGCTATAGCCCCAGTAGTTTGTAAGCGGCTTCCCCGTCACGGGACTGATGCGCAGCACTTCCTTCTCGTCGAAGTCATGCACCGGCAAAAGCTCCACGGCGGTGATGCCGAGTTGCTTGAGATACGGGATTTTCTCGATCACGCCGGAAAACGTGCCGCGCCGCTTCTCGTCCACGCCGGACGTGGGAGACCGGGTGAAGCCGCCGACGTGCATCTCATAGATCACGGTCTCCGCCATGGGGTGATTGAGCGGCTTGTCTCCCTCCCAATCGTAGGCGCAGGGATCGATGACCACGTTGCGCATGGAGGTCGCCATATTGTCTTCCTGGCCGCACGCATCCACGCGATTCCACAGACCGTTCGTATTGCCAAGCGCATACGGATCGATCAGCACCTTGTTGCGATTGTAGCGCTGCCCCTTGCCGTGAAGATCGCGCGGACCGTCGAGTCGATAGGCATAATGCGCGTTGGGCTTCAGACCTTTGACGTATGCGTGCCAGAAGTGAAAGGTCTTATTCTTGGTCGGGTCCAGGTCGATGACCGCGATGGGCTCGGGAGCGTCGTGCTCATCGAAGATCAAGAGCTCCACGGCGGTCGCTTCCTCGGCGAAAACACTGAAGTTCACACCTTCCGCATCCGGGGTCGCTCCCATCGGATGCGCGCGGCCACGCTCGACGATAAATTCACGCGATGGCGTCAGAGCCACGGCGGTAACGGTGGTCGCGGACGGTTCGGCTCCGTCCTTGGAATGGTCCTGTATCAGTGTCGATGTATCGGCTACGGTCATAATAGTGTTCCTGCTCTCTACTTATTGGATCGAGGTGACGCCGAGCTCCACGCTGCCGAGCATGTGAGCGTCGCCAGCATCCGCCCGAACCGTACTGCTAGGAAAGAGCCGGCGGGTTTTCTTCGTCTACAAACCCCTGGCTTATTTCCACGATATTGCCGTTCGGGTCCTTGACCCAGACAGTGCGCCATCCCGGTATGAAGTCATCGAAGCTTAGCGGCCCCAGTGTCACCTGGGCGTCCGCCCCCATCTCCTTCAGTTTGGCGTCCACGTCCTCGACCTGAAAGGCAATGTGCCTCCAGGCAGGGAAGCCCGGTCCATCTTTGTCGGCCGCCGGATCCGGCGCTTCGCCAACCGCCTGAAACAGCTCGAGGTAGACATCGCCGACCTTTAGAAAGACGATCTGGTCTTTGCCAAGCGGAATCACTCGGGCGCGTCGGAAGCCGAAGTAGCGCGTGTAGAAGCGCTCGACCGCGATAGGGTCCGAGCACGAAATCGCAACATGCGAAAAGGCCATGCGTTCCTCCCTTACCCCGCTTTTGCCAGCATGAGGTCGATGATCTTGCGAGCAAACAAATGACAGTGACCGCCTGTACGCGCGGTCACAAGGTCCGTGCCATCCACGACTACGTCCTGGTCCACATAAACGGCGCCCATATTAATGGCGTCGCCATGCAGGTTGTTATGCACGACCACATTGCGGCCGCGAACGAGTTCGGGCGCGGGAGCGACCAGCCACATCCCGTGGCAAATGATGCCTTTGATGACATCCTTTTCCGCAAAAGCACGTTGCAGGAAGACCGTCGCGGGCGGAAGCTTACTG
>JBBRKX010000126.1:0-8953 GCA_038231675.1 Chthonomonadales bacterium
GTTGCGCGCAGCCGATACTCCTCCGGAGCGGTTTCGCCCCCTCACCCATATTCTGACACGCATTCTCGTCGTGGAAGCGACACGCCGGCTCCCCACGCGCCCGGTGACGGTGCAAACTCCTCTTGAATCTTGCGACACGGCGTCGCTCGCTCGGAGCTTCGTCGCGATTCCCGTCCTGAGAGCAGGCCTGGGCATGCTGGACCCCGTCCTGGAAATGCTATCGGACACCACGGTAGGATACGTGGGGCTGGAGCGCAACGAGGAGACCGCGATCGCTTCCGCTTACTATTGCAAACTGCCTGCCCTCGAAGCTAAGACCGTCCTTCTCCTCGACCCCATGGTGGCGACCGGTGGTTCCGCCGCTTCGGCTATCGAACGATTGCACGATGCAGGGGCGGGCAAGATCCTCTTGCTGTGCGTTGTCGCCGCGCCGGAAGGAGTCTCCTTTCTGACGTCGCGCTTTCCCGATCTTGACATTTTCGCCGCGGCTCTGGACCGGAGCCTGAACGGGCAAAAGTACATTCTTCCCGGATTGGGAGACTTCGGTGACCGCCTGTACGGCACGGTTTGATCCGCCGTGGGGCGGGCTGCCCAGGAGCCCGGATGGGGCAGGTCGAGATCCCGTTTTGTGCTATACTTTCGTACGCCGAACATTACGTTCGCCCCCGGAGCACAGGAAAGAGTCATGAGCGCCTTCGACGGCAAACGGCTGCCAATCAGCACCTTCAAACTGGACGTGGAGCGCATGCGCCAGGGCTGGTATTCCGACAAGTATTTTTATAATATCGTCTATGTGCTCACGGAGTTGGCCCGGCAGGGCTACCGTTTCGGAGGCGTTTCGCCCGATCTGAGCGATATTGCCATCGACCTTGCCAATGTTGCCATCGGAGACCTCGAAGTCGAAATGCAGTGGTTCACCCGACGGCAGCCTTTTTCGATCGTCGTGGGCGTGGACAAGGCGCTCGCCATGCTGCAAACCTGCACCGGTCACTTCGACGACGCCGGTGCGTGGGTCGATTCTTTCGCTAAACTGGAAGTGCATGCCATCCAGGATGGGATGACCGTCGCCTACGCGGGAAATCCGGCCAATGTACAGCCGGTCCTGCGCGTTCGCGGACAGTATCGGGATTTTGCCATGCTCGAAACGCCTACCCTGGGCGCGCTCACGCGCGGCAGCCGCGTGGCGACAAACGTATATCAGGTGCTCGAAGCCGCGCAAGGCAAGGACGTTCTTTTCTTTCCCGCACGTTTCGACGCCCATGAGGTGCAGTCCGCCGACGGATATGCGTATCACATCGCGGTGCAGGCCTACAATTCCCAACATGGGCGCAGCACACGCTCGCACGTCTCCACGGACGAACAAGGGGATTGGTGGGGCGGAGCCGGCGGAGGAACCGTGGCGCATTCCGCGATCGCGTGCTTTCTGGGAGATACCTCCGAGACCATGATCGCGTTTGCTTCCGTGCTGCCTCCCGCTATCCCCAGGATCGCGTTGGTCGACTTCGAAAACGACTGCGTCGGCACGTCGCTTGCCGTCATGGAACGCATGTTCCGTCGCTTCATGGCTCTAACGGATGAGGGGAATGTCGAGGAAGCGAAAAAGTTCGTTCTTTATGGCGTTCGACCGGATACCGGTGCGACCATGCGGGACGCGTGTATCACGCCGGTTGGGGACAGCACGCTGGACAATGGCGTGAACCCCCGGCTTTGTTACCAGATGCGCGCCGCGATCGACAACGCGTTCGAAAACTGGAACTTGCCGATGCGCTGGATGGACCGTGCGCGTCATTGGTGCCGCAACGTAAAGATCACGGTGACGGGCGGCTTCCACCCTGATCGGATCCGCGCATTTGAAGCGATGGGCGTCCCGGTCGACGTTTATGGCGTCGGCTCCTCGCTTCTATCGAACTGTTCCGTGAACAATACCAACAATGACTTTACCGCCGACATCGTGCGTGTTAAAATCGAAGGACAATGGTTTCCCATGGCGAAGATCGGCCGCCAGGCATGCGATAATCCGCAGTTGCAGCCGGTAACGCCGTTGCCATTGAATTAACCGGAGGAATCACTTCTTTATGCTTACCCTCTTTATCAAACCCAAAATCAGCGCAAAGATCGCGAATACGATTATCGAGCTCTGGATAGCGCAGCGCAAGCTGCCCGCCAGAGCGAAATCCGATGCGATGATCGTGCCGGTCGCTCCGGATTTGAAGATGATCTTCGGCGTCGCGAAGCGCGTTCGGGATTACGGTGGAAACGCCGCCCAATATGAGGCGGATCGCGTCGCGCCCCTGGAGCCCGGACAGGCGTTTATCGGCCCCGGAGGACGCTATCGTTTCGACCATACGGTGCTTGCCGTGATCTTCGACACGTACAAGCGGACCTCTCCGGAGCTTATCACCCGCGCCATCGACAGCGCTATGCAGCAGGCTCTCCGCAAAGGCGCGGAGTCGATCATCCTTCCGGATATGACGGAGAACCTCCTCGCGCAGCCGACGTGGATCACGGCCGAACAGCGCCTGTCGACGGCCGATACGACGGCGAAGATCCTCATCGACGCCATTACGTCCTCCAGTCGAGTCGTCCCCATCGTGCGCATCTGGTGCTGGGATCCCGCGAACGCGCCCGCCTACGAAAGGGAGATCAGGAGAGCGCAGCAGCAGCCGGCCTCCGCGGTCGCTTCCACACCCGCCCATGAGGAAATCGAACAGGGTGGCGAAACTCAGGAATGGAACGAATACGGCGCAACCACACAGATTAAGACGACCACCGTCACCGTCGTTTATGGGGATCCGCTTAGGATCGACGCGGACGCCATTTTTCGTCCGACAAACACGCAGTTCGAACTGGACCAACCCGTCCACGACGCCTACCCCGCCGAAGAGGATGCGATCCCCGGCGCGCATGTCACTCCGCCTGCGGCACACTCATCCCTCTCCGCACGAATCCTGGCCACTGCGGGCGCCTATGTGATGGAAGAGGCGCGTTCCCATGGCACGGTGGCGCCCGGCAGAGCCATCCTGACGGAAGCGGGCGGGCTGCCGCAGGTGCGTGGCATCATTCACCTCACGACTCGGATTGGAAGCGGCCCCGCGACCGCAGAAACACTTCGCAAAAGCCTGGAAGCGGGATTGACTCTGGCCGACCTCCACCATCTCAAGTCGCTGGTGATCCCCAATATCGGAGCGGGCGCAAACGACTATCCCGACCATATCTCCGCGCCGCTTATCGTGGATACGATCGGCACGTATATGCATACCCTGGGCCGAAACAGCGGCATCGAGCGCATCTACCTGGCGAGCGAAACGTCTACCGAAGAGGAGATGTTCGCGAGCGCACTCGAAAGGTTCTATCCATTGCCCATTCCCCTGCCCGGTCCCGCGCCGGAAGAGCACTAATTTTCGCGGAAAGTCCTCATTAGAAAGAGACTATGGAACTTCATGTGGCTTTGATGCCGCAATTAGCCGGCGACGTCTCGTCTTCGATCTGCATCGTCGTAGACGTCTTGCGGGCCACCACCGTGATCGCGACGCTGTTTGAACGGAATTGCCCCGCGGTGCATGTGGCTGCAGGGCATGAGTCGGCACGTGGCTTCGCCCGGAAACATGGGTACCTGCTGTGCGGAGAAACGCGTGGTTACAAAGTCCCGGACTTCGACTATGGCAACTCTCCGGTAGAATTCGCGGCCCTGGATTTTACCGGCCGGCCGGCGGTTCTCTCCACCACCAACGGTACAAAGGCGACCGTCGCGGTGGCGAATGCCCGCCGAGTCTTTCTGGGCGCGGCCATCAATCGCATGGCCGTCGCCAGAGCCGCATGGCGGAGCGCGAGAGAAACGCAGTCGGATATTGTGGTCGTCTGTTCTGGGACCGACGATCGGTTTACCCTCGAGGATGCCACCGTCGCGGGCATGTATGTGGAGGCGCTCGTTGCTCAGGCGGGCGCATGGGAGATGCCGCTTCAGGCGGATTCCGCGATTGCGGCGAGACGCCTCTGGGAAAAAGAGCCCAACCTCCTGCGTGGGTGGATGGAAGGCATTCATGCCCAGACCCTGGCGGATCGGGGATTCGGGGACGACGTGGGATACTGCGCGCAGATCGACGTTCTCACGCATGTTCCCACCCTCGTGGCGGAAGATCAGGCCGCTTCCGTGCGTGCGCCCGTGCATCTGGTACGGTAAGCGGACTGGTGAAACCCAGGAGAGATCCCCATCACGACGGCCAATTCCATGATTTCAGGGTCGCTTGACATGAATAGCACACCTGCGATATACTACCGTCGTGAACCGTGGGTTGGGAAGGTGACCGGGAATTTTTCGCGCCGCCGACCCGTAATTAGATTTAATGTCGTGTGCAATCTTTTGCATCAGGAACCTGTCAAATCATGTGGCGAAGATTTCCGCCAAAAAGTGAATACCGTTTCCAATGCGCCGCGCCGAATGAGCGAATCTTCGCCCGACGAGCGGGCGTGCCGGAGTGCCGGAGGTCATTGATGCTGCCGATCAGCGTCAACTACCTCCACTATTTGCACCATGTGCATCACCACCACCAAGGCATGTCTGTGACCCGCTCTGTGCTGCCCGCATAGAGCGGGTTTTTGCGTTTGTGGCCCCTTAACCTATGGGCGCCGCCTGGCTAAACTGACGAAAGGGGAACGCGGACATCCATGAACCAGGAAGTGCTGGTCCTTAACAGCGACTATGAGCCGCTGAACGTTTGCAACTTACGCAGGGCGATCGTGCTCCTGTATCTTGGCAAAGCAGACGTTCTACATGCGGAAGACGATACGATCTTACCGATGATCAATGGATCGTTCGTGATGCCCTCAGTCGTAAAGCTTCGCGGTCACGTCAAGCGGCCCCTGCCCGAACTCAAGCTGTCCCGAAGGACGGTGTTCGCACGGGACAATTACGCCTGTCAATACTGTGGCGCCACCGCCAAAGACCTGACGATCGATCACGTGATCCCGAGGCGGGCAGGTGGCCCCTCGACATGGGATAACCTGGTGTGCTGCTGCCGTAAATGCAATATGCGCAAAAGCGACAAGCTGGCCCACCAGGTCGGCATGAAGTTGGCGCGCCCTCCGAGGCGGCCCAAATACGTGCCGTATATCAGCCTGACCAAGTACCTGCTGGGCCGCAAGAACGAGATCTGGCGCACCTATCTGGGCACCTTCGCCGATCTTCCGGACTGACGCGCTTCCCGCGCGTCGCACCTGGCGTTATGAAAAGTAAAAACGTGTGGGCCGTATTCAATGCGGTTCACACGTTTTTATTTGTGTCCACTCTCGCATTTCCATCGCGATTACGTGCAATTTGGCAGGATAATGAGGAGCCACTATACTGGCGAAGCAACATAATATCACATGCGAAGGAGCAATATTGGTGATGCAAAAACATAAGAGGCTTGCGCCTATCGGCGTGGTTATCGCAGCATTGACTTTGTTTTTTTCGTCGCTCGTGGCAAGTATGGCAATCACAAGCGGCCATGCCTATCGCTTGATCTCGGTGAACAGCACCCTGGTCGCCGATGTGAGTGGGGCCAGCGGCGCGAACGGCGCCATTGTGCATCAATGGACCGACAACAGCGGCGCCAATCAGGAGTGGATCGCCTACGATATCGGGGGCGGCTACTGGCGGTTCGTCAACGCCAACAGCGGAAAATCCCTGGAGGTCGGCGGGTACTCCAATGCGCCCGGCGGGCAGGTTCAGCAGTGGGATTGGGTCGGCCATAACTGGCAGCAGTGGAGCATTCAGGGTGTGGGCGATGGCAGCTACAAGATCGTCAACCGTGGAAGCGGTTTGGTGATGGACGTGGAGGGAGTTTCCCAGAACGTCGGCGCCAATATCCATCAGTGGAACGACCTGGGCACGGCGAACCAGCACTGGCTATTCCAGGATGTCGCGACGCAAGTTTATATAGGCGGCGGCGACAACTCGGCCGGCGCTTTCGACGGCTACCTCGGCAATCCCAATGGATGGCAGTATGTTCGCGCCCATGCGGCCGGATACTATATCAACAACTTCGCCCTTAACCCCAATCCCGGTGACACCGTTCAGTCCGGCAAACTGCAGCAAATGTCCAGCCTTTTCGCGAACAAGAATGTCTTCTACGAGACCGATCAAGGCCGTAGCGACGACAACACCGACAAGGTAAACATCGACATCCTGCGCGTCTTTTTCAACGGTCCCACCTACGCCACTTTGAACGCCGGCTGGACGGCAAGCCGCATTCAGGCGCTGCAGTGGCGTGCGGCGCGCCCGATCCTCGCAATGCAGGGTCCGTGAAGGGTCAGCGGCTCTGGCCAGGCGCCACAAAAGGCATCACGATGACGCTTACTTGCAATGCTCCCACCGCAGACCGGGCGCTGCCCGCGACGGTCCAGATAGGCTTGATGGCGCATCCGTGGTCGGCCGATAAGATCACGCAGACCCTGACGTTCCATGCCTCGGTTCAGAGCCCGTCGCGTAAGCTGACCGCCGCGCCAGAGGACGCACCGCCGCAGTCGTAGCAGACAGCTAACTGTAAGGCAATATAGAGGCCCATCGCTCATCGCGATGGGCCTCTATGGCGTGGTTGTGACATTCCTACCCAAGATGGCAGTAAAAAGGCTCTCCAAGCAGTGTTTCTAACCACGGTGTTACATTCCAGTATGCCTTCATCTGCTTGTATTCTTCTATGAAGGCCGCAGGGGCAACTGTGTGCAAGCGGACCGCTCGAATCATAACGTTCTTGGCCGTATGTTCCGACGATATGAATTGCAGCACCTCCGTCTGATAGCCCATAATCCTCAAGATCAACGCCCGAAAACTATCCGTCAGTATATCGCCGAGACGCTCCGCCAAAATCCCATGTCTTAAAACAGGGCGAAAGAGTTCCGAAGGCGCATTGCGTCGGATCTGCTCTTGCAAATGATGATGACAGCACGGCACACTGATGATCAGCTTACTTTCCGTTTTGATTCCTTGCGCCAGGGCTTCATCCGTGGCCGTATCGCAGGCATGCAGCGCTAAGGTTATGTCCGGAGCTTGTGAAGGAACAAAATCGACAATGGAGCTCTCCGCGAATGTTAAGCCGGACCATCCCAACGATTGGACCGTCTGCACATGCTTTGCCAGCGGTTCTCCCCGCACATCGACCCCAACCATGTGCGTTGCCCGGCCCACTATGTTATTTAAATAATGGTAGGCCGCAAACGTGAGATAAGCATTTCCGCAGCCGTAGTCCACTATCTGCAGGACGGGTTTTTCAATTTTTTCGATCTCCCCGGTCTGTTGCAGTAGTTTTAGAAATTCATTTATCTGCTTGAACTTCTTTTGCTGCTCCGCTTTAACGCGCCCATCCCCGGTCATGAAGCCGATCGCCTGTAAATAAGCGTCCGGCTTTCCTTCAGGAATGAGAAAATCCTTCTGCCGGTTGTGCGATAGTTCCGCAGATCGGATAGGATCCGCAGCATACGTACGGTGAATCAAAGGCTTGCCTGATTTACTGACATTTACATGAATGGCGCCGGTAGCGGACGCAACTTGAATGTTCTTGAAAGGCAACTGGAGAAGCGCGTCAAGATTATCCCTGAATATTCCATCACGATAATTTTTCGTTATGCACTTTTCGCTATCGTAATATGCAATTTGAATGTTTCTTTGCCCTTTGAGTTCTACGGGGCGCAGCGTCACCCTTTTCCACTCCAGCGTCGCCTGCCGCTGCCGTCCGCTAAACGTAGCGCGCAGGAAGTTTTCATCGTCGATGATAACTTCTTTTATGATTTCACGATAATCCGTCGACATCACTCTCTCCAACCAGGCAGTCCGTCATTGCGGCCCGCGTCCGGCATCAAACGGCAGACGCGACAGAAGGTGCTTTCACTTCGGTGCGCCAGTTATGGCGTGGCTCCCAGCCCAGCACTTCTTTCGCATGCGCGCAGTCCACCAGGGAGCGGTAAGGGTCCTGGGCGAAGTATTCGGCGCGATCTCCATGCCAGGGTGTATCCGGGTAGAAGCGGTCCAGCAGTTCCGCAGTGGGAATGTCTATGAGCGTATTGCCGGCGGCCAGCAGAAATGCGTCATGCCGCACGTTTTCCACGGTAAGCCCTCGCACCCCGGCGTCGCAGACGTCCCGCATATCCACATAAGCCCAGTAATCTTTTCTTCCCCACTCCATGCGGCGCTCCATGTCGTGCCCACCCCAGTGCTCATAATGGTGCCGCGCCACCACCCACATGGGCCGCAAAGCGACCGTCACCATCCCATAACGTGCGCTATAGCATTTGCATGCCTCTTCCGAGAGATGCTTGGAGAGCTGATAGGGCGACATCGGGTGACGCGGGTAGGCGTCATCGATCGGAAGATAGGCGGAGGGTCGATGTCCCTGGAAGTTGCCCAGGGAATTGACGCTGGAGTAGTACACCACGCGCCCCACTTCCGCTTCGACGCAGGCGATCAGGATGTTCCAGGTGCCCTGCACATTGATGCTCAGGACCTCATCTTCGGAACCAGGGCGGTCGTTCGCGAGTGCGCCGAGATGGATGACCGCATCCACTCCCGCCACGGCACGGCGAACGGTCAGAATATCTCGAATATCTCCTACGATGTGCTCCCAGTCGTCGTTCTTACCCCGTGCGCGGCGATCGAACGAACGAATTTCGTGTCCCGCCTCTCTGCATGCTTTTACCTGTTCTCGGCCGATATTTCCGGCGCTTCCCGTTATCAAAACACGCAATAGTGGACTCTCGCTTTCTCCAATTTCCGCACGCTTTTCACCGGTGGCTTCGCGACCACCCTGTCGCCGGTCAGACTGCCCAATACATTACGGCTGCTGAAACTACATCTGATCCCACGTAAATATCAGGCTTTCCGATTCGGCCCGATCTCGCCCGCCGCCAGCATCGCTCTGAGGGCGTTGTCATCCGCGCTGAGCGGCATGTCCACGCGCCCGCGCCGGCGGCTCGACTCGAA
>JBBRKX010000127.1:0-8951 GCA_038231675.1 Chthonomonadales bacterium
GCGATCGAAAATGGCTACCAGGCCGCGCTGATGGCGCCGACCGAGATCCTGGCGCAGCAGCATGCGATCGTGCTGCGCCGCATGCTCGAGCCGCTCGGGATCGCCGTGGAGCTTGCGCTCGGCAGCCAGACGCAAAAGGAAAAGCAGGCCACGCGGGAACGGTTGGAAAGCGGGCAGTCCCGCCTGGTGATCGGGACGCATGCCCTCATTCAGGAAGGCGTCGATTTCGCCAAACTCGGCCTGGTGATCATCGACGAACAGCACCGGTTTGGGGTGCTCCAGCGACAGGCGCTGGCGAAAAAAGGGGAGCGGCCGCATGTGCTGGTGATGACCGCCACGCCGATCCCGCGCACACTCACGCTCACGCTGTACGGCGATCTGGACGTTTCGCTGCTGGATGAGTTTCCGCCGGGCAGGAAGCCGATCGTGACGCACTGGAAAACGCAGGACAAGCGCGCCCCGGTTTATGCCGGCATTCAGCGGCTGCTGATCGAGGGGCGACAGGCGTACATCGTATGCCCTCTTGTGGAGGACAGCGAAAAGCTGCAGGCCAAGAGCGCCACGAAATTATGCGCGCATATCCGGGAAAATGTCTTTCCGCAGTTCCGTATCGGACTGCTGCACGGTCAGATGAAAGCGGACGAAAAAGACAGCGTGATGGCGGGCTTCAAAGCGGGTGAAATCGATGTTCTGGTCGCGACGACCGTGATCGAAGTCGGTATCGATGTCCCGAATGCCAGCGTGATCATTATCGAGGATGCGGACCGGTTCGGCCTCGCGCAACTGCATCAGCTGCGCGGACGGGTGGGGCGCGGCGAACATGCCTCTTTTTGCGTCCTGATGGCGGAGCCGAAGACGGAAGAGGGACGGGCGCGCATGGACGTGATGACGCAGACGCGCGACGGCTTCCGTATCGCGGAAGAGGATCTGCGCCTGCGCGGACCCGGCGAATTTTTTGGAACGAAGCAAAGCGGCCTGCCGGAGCTTTCGATCGCGGATATCGTGCGGGACATGGATATTCTGCTGGAAACGCGGGAAGCGGCATTTCAGTTGATCGAAAGCGATCCTGAGCTTGCGCGCCTGGAGAACCGGCCATTGCGGCGAGCGCTGGAGCGCACCCGCATGGGATTTGAATTGATGAGCGTCGGCTGACGGATGGATGGCGCGCACGTAATCGAACCTGAGGCGAGAAAAGCCAGGGATGGATGGGGAGAAGATGCCATGCCGCGCGCACTCGTTCCCGGCAGTTTCGACCCGGTGACGAACGGTCACCTCGATATCATCGAGCGGGCCGCCGGAATGTTTGAGCAGGTGCTGGTCGCGGTGGCGCAAAACTCGACCAAGCAGCCTCTGTTTACGACCGAAGAGCGCATCGAGATCCTGCAGGAAGCCTGCCGGCCATGGTCGAATGTTTCGGTGGGGACCTTCACCGGCCTGCTGGTGAACTATGCGGTCGAAAGCGATGCGAGTGTGATCGTAAAGGGGCTGCGCGCCGTTTCCGATTTTGAATACGAACTACAGATGGCGCTGATGAATCGACGGTTGAACAGTGCGATCGAAACTATATTTCTGATGACTGGGGCGGAACATTCCTACCTCAGCTCCAGTATCGTCAAAGAGATCGCCCGCCTTGGCGGCGCGGTGGAAGGGTTGGTTCCGAGCTATGTTGAAGAACGCCTCCGACAAAAAGTCGCAAACCGTTAAACCCGAAGGCCCGAACGGCGCCAATGCCGAAATCGAGGGGATGCCCGCTGCTACGGACGTTCCGCGGTTCGTTGCCCCAACGCACGGCGGAGTCGATATTCTGAAGCTGCTCACCGAGCTGGAAGATCTCGTCGAAAACACGCATCACGGCCCGTTCGGGATGCTCCTGAAGTTCGACGAAGATAAATTCCACATGATGATCATGAAGATTAGGGCCAATCTGCCCGAAGAAATGAAGCGCGCCTCGAAACTGGCCCGCGACTCGGAGCGTATTGTCGAAGAGACTCGGGAGAGCGCCGAGCGCGTGAAAGAGAATGCGCAACAGAGCGCCATTACCGAGATGGAGCGCGCCAAATTGGAAGTAGGTCGCCTGCGAGACAATTCCATGGCCGAAGTGAACCGGCTGCGTGAGACCTCTCAGGCCGAGGCGAATAAGTTGCGCGAAGCCGCGCACGCTGAAATCGTCCGCAACCGCGAAGCGGCCCAGCGCGAAGCTACGCAGATCCAGGAAGAAGGCCGCAAGGCCGCCGAGGAACTCGTCGCGGAGGCACGCATGCAGGCGGCCGATATGCTGTCCGACAGCGAGATCATCCGGCAGGCGCAGCAGGAAGCCCGCAACGTCGTGGCCCGCGCCGAGCAAGAGGCGGATGCCGTCCGAAACGGCGCCGACGAATACGCCCGGGATGTGCTTGCCAATCTGGAGGGCGTTCTCGCCAAGGCGGTCACCCAGGTGCAGCGCGGGCGTGAAATGCTGGAAACGAAGTAAACGCAATGCACCGGCCCGGCCGGACAGGACGAAGATTGGAATTTCAGAGGCCAACGCCATGCGGCTAGACATCACGGAAATACTGCGCGAAGTCGGCAAGATACTGCCGTACGAAATTCACGAGCCGCCGCTTGTGGATGAGGACGTGGAGTGTACGCAGCCGATCGAAGGGCGCGTCACATTTAACAACACCGGCGGTATCCTGCTCGTTCACGGTGACGCGGAAACGCGGGTCGCGCTCGCGTGCAGCCGCTGCGATCAATATTTCGAACAGTCCGTCGCGCTGCAAATCGAAGAGCAGTTCGAACTGCGCCAGATGGCTTCCGGACCGCGCACCCTGCAAACGGTGGCGATCGTGGAAGAGGATGAGAGCCCGGTCGCCGGGAAACTCTTCGATGGAAATGTATTCGATCTGACGGAGATGCTACGACAGTACATTCTCCTGGACGAACCGACGCAGCCGCTTCCGCCGAAAAAGGCGGACGGCCGCTGCGCGCATTGTAATCGGTTTCCGGAAGAGATACTTCCGGTCGCTGAAGAACCGGCCAGCGAGAGCGAACCACCGGTCAATCCGGTGTTTGCCAAACTGAGCCAATTGCTTGATGAGAAAGAAAGGTAGTCTGTAATGCCGCTCCCAAAACGTCGTCATTCCAACCAGCGCACGCGCAAGCGTCGCACCCATTATAAACTCACGCACCATCCCGCCATCATACCGAGCTTCGAGCAGCCCGGCGCGTTTGCGGTGCTTCATCAGGTAGATCCCTCCACCGGACGTTACAAAGGCCGGCAGGTATTCGAGCAGCCGGACGAAACACAGCAGGATCAAGGTTGATTGCCGGCTCGGCGACAGAGCAGGACAAGAATGTACGGATCGCCGTCGATGCGATGGGAGGCGACAACGGACCACAGGAAGTAGTCCGTGGCGTTGTTGCGGCTGCATTACGCTCCACGCAGGTGCTGTTTCTCCTCGTAGGCGATCCTGGAGTTCTTGAGGCCGAGCTTGCTCGCGCACGTCCGCGCCCTGCGAACATCGAGATCGTTCCCGCCTCTCAAGTCATCGAAATGACCGATCAGCCCACCGCCGCCGTCCGCCGCAAGCCGGATGCCTCGGTGCTGGTCGGCGCCAGGATGGTGAAGGAAGGCAAGGCGGACGGGCTGGTGACCATCGGGAATACCGGTGCGGCAATGGCCGTCTCTCTCCTTACCTGGGGACGTATCAAAGGCATCGACCGTCCGGCTATTGCGACGCCGCTGCCCTCCCTGACGGGAACGGTGGTATTGCTCGACGCGGGCGCGACGCCCGATTGCGACCCGAATAACCTCTACGAGTTCGCGGTCATGGGAAGCGTCTACTCCGAGCACATTGTGGGAGTCCCGGCGCCTCGCGTGGGCCTGCTTTCCAATGGGGAAGAGGCGAGCAAAGGCAATGAACTGGTAAAGCGTACCCATGCGTTGTTCCAGCAAGCGATGGGCGAGAAGGCTCCCTTCGCCTTTGTCGGCAATGTCGAGGGCAAGGATATTTTTCGCGGGAGCGTGGACGTCGTGGTTTGCGATGGGTTCACCGGGAATGTCGTTCTGAAAACCGGTGAGGGAGTGGCCGAAATGGTGCTCCGACTGATCAAGGACGAACTGGGCCATCAGGCCTGGATGAAGCCTCTTCTGCTCCCTCTCAGACCCGCCCTCCGTAGATTACGCGGCAAAGTAGATTACGCGGAGCGCGGGGGCGCGCCGTTGCTGGGAGTGAATGGCGTCTGTATCATCGGTCACGGCCGCTCCAATGCCCTTGCCATCACCAATGCCTGTCGGGCGGCAGAGCGGGCAATTCGGCACGACATTATCGAGACTATCCGACAGCGCGTCTGCGATGCGCCGACGCCGCCTCCCCCATTGTAGCGTCTCGTCCTTTGATGGATATTATTATGAATGGTTTGACCGAGGAATCCGAGACCCTTCCCGTGGGCAGTATGTCGCCGGCCGAGCTGCCGGGGCACGGTCATCGCGCGGGCATCCTGGGATTGGGCATGCATGTCCCCGATCGTATTCGGACCAATCTGGACATGTCCCGGATCGTCGACACCAATGATGAATGGATCGTGAGCCGAACGGGGATTCACGAACGACGCATCGCGGACGCCGATACGCATACGTCCGATCTCGCGGCGGAGGCGGGACGGCGCGCTCTGGAAGATGCCGGTATGCAGGCCGACGAACTGGATCTTATCCTCTGCGCCACCACGAGCGGGGATTACATCTGGCCCGCCACCGCGTGCATTGTGCAGCAGAAACTGGGAGCGATGCGCGCCGCCGCCTTCGATTTGAGCGCCGCCTGTTCGGGCTTCTGTTACGGATTGGCGACCGCTGCGGGGTTTATTCAGACCGGAGCGATGCGGCGCGTGCTGGTCATCGGAGCCGATGCGCTCAGCAAACAGGTGGACTGGACCGATCGAGGCACCTGCATCCTGTTTGGGGATGGCGCGGGCGCCGCCATCATGGGCCCCTGCGCGGCGGAAGAAGGACTGCTTGCTTCCTCGCTTGGCGCCGATGGCAGCGGGGTGGAGTCGGTATGGCTGCCCGGCGGCGGGACGCGCATTCCGCTCACGCCGGAAGCGCTGGCCCAGCGCCTGAATTTCATTAAAATGCGCGGCCCGGAAGTTTACAAATTTGCGGTGCAAATCGTTCCGGATGCGATCCTCGACGCGCTGAAGCGCGCCTGTCTGCGGCCGGATGAAATCGACCTTCTGGTGCTGCATCAGGCGAATGTGCGCATCATCCACGCCATTGCGGATCGTGTGGGAGTGCCGTCCGAAAAGGTGTTCGTCAATGTGGATCGTTACGGAAACACCAGCGCGGCTTCCGTTCCCATAGCCCTTGCGGAAGCGGCGCGGCAAGGGCGGATCCACCGCGGCGACATCGTGGTTACGGTGGGATTTGGCGCGGGACTGACATGGGCCGCGAATGTGATTCGCTGGAATCGCTGACGTCGCGGTTCCCGGCCATGGGCGGCAAATGGGAGACTTCCTTCCAGGGAAGTGAGTCGCCCTAGCGCGTCAAACGGAAACGCTTCGAGATGCGGGGGACCGTGGGCTTGTCGATGCAGGTCCTCTTGCCATTCCAGGCATCAAGGCGTATAATGAGCGGCGCGGCCGGTTGCGCCGTGACCGTCTAGAATTATCAGGAATCGTAAGCCAATATGGCAAAAGTTGCATTTCTCTTTCCAGGGCAGGGCGCGCAGCGTGTCGGTATGGGCAAGTCTCTCCACGACGCTTACTCCACTGCGAAGGCGGCATTCGATGAGGCGCGCGAGACGCTTGGGTACGATGTCGCCAGCCTCTGTTTCGAAGGCCCGGAAGAGACGCTTCGTGAAACGGAAAATGCGCAGGTCGCATTGTATGTCACCAGCGTTGCCGCCTGGCGCGCACTTTCGGAATGCTGTCCCACGGAACCGTTCGCCGTCGCCGGCCATAGCGTCGGGGAGTACGCCGCCCTGGTTGCGGCGGGAGCGCTCGATTTCGGCGATGGCCTCCAACTGGTGCGGACGCGCGGCGAACTGATGCGCGATGCGGCCGCAAGGATGCCGGGCGGCATGGCGGCGATCATCGGTCTGGACGCGGAGACAGCCAGACAGGCGTGCGACGAGGCCCGTGCGCATGGGGCGGGGATCGTCGCGGTCGCGAATTATAATGGGGGCGGTCAGATCGTTATTTCCGGTGAGAAAAGCGCGGTCGTAGCGGCCGGCGTGATTGCAAAAGCAAAGGGCGCGAAAAAGATCCTGCCGCTGGCCGTCTCGGGCGGGTTTCATTCTCCGCTGATGGGCATGGCGGGCGACGCTCTGTTTCCTCACCTTTCTCGAACGACCTTTCGTAAGCCCAGGGTGCGGATCGTCGCGAATTATACGGCGGAGTACGTGGAAGTACCCGCCGATGTGACCGGCGGACTGACGATGCAGGTGAGTGGAAGCGTCCGATGGGAAGAATCGATGCAACTGCTTTTACGAGACGGCGTCGACACGTTTCTGGAACTGGGAGTGGGAGAAACGCTCTCTAATATGATGAAGCGTATCGACTCGACCGTACGGCGCGCCGGCGTGCATGACGCAGCAAGCCTGCAGGCCGTCTGTGCGTTATTGGAACAAGGAAGCAACGGTTGAAATTTAAGGATCAGATCGCGATCGTCACGGGGGGAGGACGGGGTATCGGGCGCGCCATAGCCGTTCATCTTGCCGCGGAGGGCGCTTCGGTTGTTGTAAACTATAGTCGCAGCGCGGAAGCCGCCGAACAGGTGGTCGCGGAGGTCGTCGGATCCGGCGGCACGGCCGTGGCCATGCAGGCGGATATCGCCGATGCCGCGCAGGTCGAGTCCCTGGTGGAAGCCGTCAAGGCACGTTTCGGGCGTGTGGATATCCTCGTCAACAATGCGGGGATCACGCGGGACCGCTTGATACTGCGCATGACCGTGGAAGATTGGGACGCGGTTCTCAATACAAACCTGAGAGGCGCTTTTTTGTGCGCGAAATTCGTCGCTCCTCTGATGGTGAAGCAGCGCAGCGGGGTGATCGTGAATGTCGGCTCGGTGATCGGTAAAGTGGGTGGGGCGGGCCAGGTGAACTATGCCGCATCCAAAGCCGGATTGATCGGATTGACGAAGTCGTTGGCAAAGGAATTGGGAGCCAGAAACATCCGCGTCAACGCGGTGGCTCCGGGGTTTGTCGAGACCGATATGACCGGCGCGTTGAAAGCGGAATACCGGGATGTCATCCTGAAGCAGATCCCTCTGGCGCGGTTTGGGTCCGGGGAAGATATCGCGCGGGTGGTGGCCTTCCTTTGCTCTTCCGACTCCGCGTATATTCAGGGCGAGGTCATCACCGTGGATGGCGGCCTGTTTATGTAGTTTTCCGATAGCAGATGTCCGGAGCCCATGCGCTTTTGCTTTGCAGTACATCTTATGGCGAGCCCATCCGAGGCCGCTTCAGATGGCGGGAGCGCGGGGCCGGAAATGTTTGTTACCGATTTCAGAGTTCCTTCGCATTGCCTCAGGGCAACCGGCGGACATGTCACTGATGTGGGCGGTGCATTTCGACACCAACCCCTCGAACACAACAAGGAGAACCTTGCGATGAATACACTTGAACGTGTTAAAAAAGTGCTGGTGGAGCAATTGGATGTGAGTGAGGACGAAGTGACGCTGCCTGCCTCGATCGTAGACGACCTCGGAGCCGATTCGCTGGATGTCGTCGAGATCATTATGGGGTTGGAAGAAGAGTTCGATGTCGAGATCCCCGATGAGGATGCCGAGAAGATCACCACGGTTCAACAGATTGTGAACTATGTGGACGAGAAGGCGAAGGCCTGAGAAAGAAGCAGTGGTCGCGCGGGCGTGAATGCAGGAATTGTGTGATGCCTGTTCCATGAAATACCAGAATGCGATGCCCTGCCGAGGAACGTTTTTATGAGCGAAAATAGTACCGGTGCCGCCAGCGCGCGGCGGGTAGTCATTACCGGTCTAGGGGCGGTGACGCCGCTAGGAGGGTCCGTTTCTTCCCTTTGGAAAGCATGCCTGTCCGGATGTTCGGGAGTGGCTCCGATAACGAAGTTCGACACGTCCGAATATACGACCCGGTTTGCCGCCGAAGTGAAGGATTGGGATCCGTCGCCGTATATGGATCGCAAGGATGCGCGGCGAATGGATCGTTTTATCCAATTCGCTGTCGCCGCCTCACGCATGGCGCTGGAAGATTCCGGCCTCATTATCGAGGATGAAAACCGCGATCGCGTGGGCGTTTATATCGGATCCGGCATCGGCGGCCTGCAAAGCATCGAGGATCAGCATCGGACCCTGCTCGAACGCGGGCCGGGGCGAACCAGCCCGTTTCTCATACCAGGGATCATCTGCGATATGGGCGCGGGCATGGTTTCGATCCTGCTGAAAGCCAGAGGGCCCAATTCCTGCGTGACCACCGCATGCGCGACGGGCTCCAACAATATCGGCGACGCGTATCATGTCATTCGCCGAGGAGATGCCGACGTTATGATGGCGGGCGGCTCGGAGGCGTGCATAACACCGCTGGGCATGGCGGGCTTCTGTGCCGCTCGCTCGCTTTCCACCCGCAATGACGCCCCGGAGCGCGCCAGCAGGCCCTTCGAAGCGAATCGCGACGGTTTTGTGATGGGAGAGGGAAGCGGGGTCATCCTGATGGAGACGCTGGAAGGCGCTCTGGCCCGCGGCGCACGCATCTACGCGGAGATCGTCGGGTACGGAACATCGGGGGATGCTTATCATGTGACTGCCCCGGCGCCGGGCGGCGAAGGAGCCGGTCGGGCGATGTCCGCCGCGCTGAAAAGCGCCGCACTCGTACCGGAAGATATCGACTACATCAACGCGCATGGCACGTCGACCGGGCTCAACGACAAGAATGAGACGGCGGCGATCAAGGCCGTCATGGGCGATCACGCGTACAAAGTGCAGGTCAGCTCGACCAAGTCGA
>JBBRKX010000128.1:0-8941 GCA_038231675.1 Chthonomonadales bacterium
GGAAGCGGTGCCGGAGAGCGGCTTTCTCATCATCACCCCGGGGGTGCGTCCCACAGGCGTCGCCCAGGGCGATCAGGCACGCGTCACGACACCGGAACAGGCCATTCGAGACGGCGCGGACTATGTCGTGATCGGACGACCGATTGTGGGCTCTCTTGACCCCGTTGTCTCGGCGCAAAGTATCGCCGCGCAGCTAGGTTCCTTGTAACACGAACAACACCCCTTGCCTGCCCCGCCGGCCCCGGCCCGTGCAGACGCCATTTTGCCCGACGATGGGATTGAAAAATGCAAACACATCGGTTCTCTTATTTTGCGTTGCTGCTGCTTCTTTCCGGCGTCCCGGCGATTGCCAGGCAGGCAAAACAGCCCGCCGTGATCAATGGACCCGGCTCGACTCTCTCCCAGGCTCCCAGGGGAAAACAGCCGCACACCAAAACATTGCCATACGGATTATCGTTGATGTCGCAGTTCGATCTGCTTCCTTACTTTCGCGATACAAAGTGCGTTCAGGATTCGAGTTACGACCGATCGGGCGGAAACGGGGATTCCGGCAATTTCCTACGAATCGAAGGCAGTAAAGCGACCCTCTCCGATATTCGAGGGCCGGGCTGCATTTATCGGTTCTGGTCGGCAAACGCCCAGGGCCACCTGCGCATCTTCTTCGATGGAGAGAACGTCCCACGGATCGACTGCGAAATGCAGGATTTGTACATGGGGAAAGTAGCGCCCTTCGTTTCCCCCATCGTGGGGCATCGCAGCGGCGGATGGTACTGCTTCTTTCCGATGCCGTTCGAGAAGAGTTGCAGGATAGAAGTGACCAACGCGGGAAGCATGTACTATCACACGGAGTATCAACTTTTTCCCGAGGGGACGCCCGTGCGCAGCTTTACGCCGCAGTTGACAGCGGACGATCAGAAGGCGTTGGACAAAATCGTGGATCAGTGGAAGAATCTTGGAAGCGATCCGAAGTCCAATGCGAACGTAGCCATTTCCAACGGCCAGCTTGTGTTGCCAGCGGGCCAAACCAAGACGCTGGAGACCTTGAAGGGGCCGGGTGAGATAGGAGCGATCCATTTAAAGATCGATCCGGCGGATCGCAATACCCTGCGGCAAACGGTGCTCCGCGTCTACTGGGATGAGGCGACGAAGCCCGCGATCGAAGCGCCCGTTGGCGATTTCTTTGGAGTTGGATTCGGCGATCAACGCGTAAAAGCGTTGCCGGTAGCGATGACGGATGACGGATACGTCTGCTTTTGGCCGATGCCTTTCGCACGTGCCGCGCGATTTGAACTGGCAAACCTTGGCAAAACCGACATCAGCGGCATCACGTGGGCCATCTCGAATCAAAAACTTGGCCGCCCGCTCAAGGACGCCGGCTACTTCCATGCGCAGTGGCATCGGCAGACCACCGTTTCCGGAGAACATTTCCATATCCTTCAGACCACTGGAAGGGGCCACTATGTCGGAGAGCATACCGACATGCAGGGGGACCGCGGAATTGGTTTTCTCGAGGGCGATGAAAAAATGTATGCGGATGGAGAGACCTTTCCGTCGATCTATGGAACCGGCACGGAAGACTTTTATACGGGCGGCTGGTATTTCGACGAAGGTCCTTTCAATCTCGCCTACCACGGATGTACGGTAAAGCAGGATGACCTTTCGCGCGTATCCGCGTATCGCTACCAGATCCAGGATTGCGTGCCGTTCCAGCATGACCTCAAGGTGGACATCGAGCACGGCGGGGAGAACGATTACCCGGGCGCCGATTATTCCTGTGTGGCCTATTGGTATCAGGATACGCCCTCCCACGATTGGTCCCCGATCGATCCCGCGCAGCTGACGCCCGCACATTTCACGGTTGCGGGGGCTGTCGAAGCGGAAAACCTAAAGTGGAGCGGCGGATTAGCCGATATTATGAGCGATGCATCTCTTCCCGCCGAAGCCAGCGCGGGGAAGGTGGTCGAGATATCGGGCGAGCATCCGTCCGCCATGCTGGAGGTCAAGACCGAGGACGTGTACAAGGTACACTTCACGACGCTTCATTTGAAGAACACCAGCACCAAAGCGAAAGTCGTTTTGGGCGGAAGCATTGGGAAGAGCTTCGATCTCAACGATGTTTCTCCGGTGGGTTCGCGAGGCGATCTGACCTTCATCACGAGGTTAAAGCCAGGCTTGGATCCTTTCGAATTCCAGCTTCCGGAGGGCAAACCGCTTGCTCTGGATTATGTTTTGTTGGAGCCAAGCCACAAAGATAAAGATGTGATCGAGGCAGAGAGTCTTGTCTCGAAAGCAAATGCGACAGGGGGTGGGACGGTAACTGTCGTGGACGGTAACGATCAGTGGAGCGGGTGGAGCGCGCTTCAATGGCAGCCGACCCATGCCGCAGATAAATTGACTCTCCCGGTTCATCTCGATACCGATGGGAATTACCAGTTTCAGTTGAATGTGCTGCGTCCGGCAGGAAGCCCAACCGTGACGCTGCAGGTGGACAATGAAGAAATACTGGAATCGACCGCGACGCCGGGCAACGCGGGAATGGCGCGACTATATTTTGGCCGTCCCGTGAGTCAGAAGTCGGGAGATCATACGCTGACGATCGGCTATAAGGAACCGGGGGCCACCCTTCCGGCATTGGTGCTGGATGATATCAAGATACAGCGTCAGCGGGACCCGTTTACAATGGAAGCGGAGGATTTGAAGGTGCTGGACGCCAAGGGCGGCCAGACGCAACGCCAGGAGATGAATGGCTTCGGCCATAAGTGGGGCAATGACGCGCAATTCTGGTTTACGGGAAACAGTAAAGGTTCGGAAGCGACCCTGGAATTGCCCGTGCCGACTGCCGGAAAATACAAACTATCCGTATATTATACGACGGCGCGCGATTACGCGATGGTGCAGACTCTTATCGACGGCAAAGAGGTGGGACCTGTAATAGACTGCTTCACCGCTGATGTGCTGCCGAAAGGGAAAACTGAACTGGGAACGATCGCGTTGACTGCCGGCGCGCATCGCATTACCTTCCGGGCAGTCGATAAGAACACCGCTTCTTCGAACTTCCTGATCGGGGTGGACGCGATCGGGCTGGAACCGATCAAATGAACGAGTGACACCTGTTGTAATGGAGTGAGTGATGAGACATCAGATAAGTAATTCCGCGCTTTATAAGATAGGAATGGAGAATTTCCGCCTTGCGGATAAGCAGGCGACGGCACGATGGGGGGAAGCGCTTGGCGCGCGACTGCGGCCGGGAGATGTCGTAGGCATTACCGGCGACCTCGGGGCCGGGAAGACGACTCTGACGCAGGCGATGGCCCGCGGCATGGGAATCGAAGCGGATGTGACGAGCCCGACGTTTTCCCTCGTTCAGGAATATCCCGGCGAGATCCCCATGTTTCATTTCGATCCGTATCGTTTGGATCGACCGGAAGCCATCGAGGATCTCGGTTTCGAAGAGTATCTTCAGCGCGGTGGCGTGGTTGTGATAGAGTGGGCCGAACTATTGGCGGCATATCTTCCCACGGAGCGCCTGAATATCACCCTGGATATTGAAGACTCCGGCGCGGAGGATCTGGACGATTCGCCCCGAATCCTCCGTGCGGAAACACTCGGCGCGGACTATTCGGAGCTGCTCGCGGAGTTGGCCGGACTGCCGGAACTACGGGAACTGCTGATTACGCAGAAGGCGGCTTGATGCGGCAATCGACGGAGGTCATCCGGCCTCTTATTCTTGCGATGGATACGTCCGGCGACGTATGCAGCGTCGCTACGCTTCGAGCGGATGCGCTCATATCGGAACACACGTTTCGACATGGGATGCATCTTTCGGAGCATTTGATGGCTCATGTGGATGCGGTGCTGGTGGACGCCGGGGCGACGATCGAGGAGGTAGACACCTTTGCGGTCGGGATCGGTCCGGGCTCGTTTACCGGCACGCGTATCGGCGTCATGGCCATGAAGACGCTCGCCGCGTTGTTTGAAAAGCCGCTGGTCGGGATAAGCGGACTGGACGCGCTCGCATATCCCTATTGCGGGCTTCCTTCCACGCTGATCGTGCCCTTGCTGCCATGCCGTGCGGGGGTGACGTTTACGTGTCTGTTTACAGTGGAAGAATCTATTCCTCGTGCGCTCACCGAGCCTGCGGCAGTTCCAATTACGGAATTACAGGCTCTCCTGGAAGGACGAGGATGTGATCGTATTCTTTGCTGCGGGCCGTCCTTGACTCTCTCCACCGCATTAATTCAGGCCGCCCTGAACGGGTTGGGCATACCGGTTAGTTTCGGAAATGCCGCGTTCCCTCGCGCCGCCGACCTCGGACGCATCGCTCTAGCTCGCGTCGCGTCCGGCACTGTCATGGATGATCCGCTATCGCTTGTTCCTCTGTACGTGTCGCCTCCTCCGATCACAATCCCGAAAACGAGCTTTACGGAAGTACGCACCCCCTGAACATGGATAACGGAGTGTGACAGGATTACCGCCCTGGCGCGGTGAAGTGTAACGGCGTGAGAGGGAATAAGGAGCACGCCATGCAGTTTGCCGCCGCGTTGAGTCTGAGTGCGGATATAGCGGAAGCCGCGGAGCAGATAAGCGCTTCGCTACGACGACAATTACCCGGGCAGATCGATCTACTTGCGATTTTTTTATCGGCGGACCACCGTGACGGCGCGGGATTGGTCGCCGCGCGACTTATACAGGATCTTGCTCCACGCGTGTTGATCGGATGCACTTGCGAGGGCGTGATCGGTGGGGATAGGGAAGTCGAGCGCGAGCCGGCGGTGAGCGCGCTCGCCGGAAAAATGCCGGGAGTTGCGTTGACCCCATTTCATATCGGTCTGGATGATTGGGAAACCCTATTGGAGGACGGACAAGATCGCCTTTCCAGGCGAGTTGGTCTTGAAGGCGCTATCGAGCCCACGCAGGCATTCGTCTTATTGGGCGACCCCTACACCACGCCACTCGCGGAACTGATGGAAGCTTTAGAAGGGATTGCACCCGGTGCGCCCGCAGTGGGAGGCATGGCAAGCGGGGGGCAGGCGGGGCAAAATATTTTGCTGCTGGATGGCGACGTGTTGGACGATGGGTTGGTAGGGGTGCGCATTGGGGGAGCCATCCGAGTCGAGACCGTTGTGAGCCAGGGTTGTCGCCCTATCGGCGATACGCTCCTCGTGACGCAGGCGCAGGGGAGCATGATCGGCTCGCTTGGCGGCCGACCCGCGCTGGAGGTGGCGCGGGAAGTCTTGAACGCACTTCCGCCGGAAGAACAAGAGCTGGCGCAAAACGGGCTTTACCTTGGCGTGGTGGTAAACGAGTATCAACACACCTTCGAGCGGGGGGATTTTCTGGTGCGCAATGTACTGGGAGCGGACATGGAAAGCGGCGCGATCGCGGTGGGCGAATCCGTGCGCGCAGGCCAGACGGTCCAGTTTCAGGTGCGGGACAAATCCACGGCGGACGAAGACTTGCGTATCCTCATGGCGCGTGCGGGACAGGATGAGGTTGCACCGACCGGCGGGCTGCTTTTTAGCTGCAACGGGCGGGGAGTTCGGCTGTTCGATCTTCCCAACCACGATGTCCGGGGGGTATTGGAAGCGGTGCCGGAAACGCCGATTGCAGGCTTCTTCGCCGCCGGCGAAATCGGTCCTATCGGGGGAAAGAGTTTCCTGCACGGGCATACCGCGAGCATCGTCTTGTTTCGGGAAGAAGAGCATGGAAACTGGCCGGGAGCGGCGGGGCTGTAAGATATTCCTATCCGCGAGGGGAGGAAAAGGTGCTAAAAATCGCTCGGCCGCAGTCCGGTAAGGAATGCGGTCGAGCGATTTTCGTTTAAGGGAAGGGGGAACGCTTATGCTTACCGGCGTTCCGCTCGCTTTGCAAGGGCTTGGCGTACAAGTTCGGGGATATCGTGAGGCGTTTCCGCCACTGGTACGCCCGCTGCGGCGAACGCGGCGACCTTCGCCTCCGGCGTCCCGGTATTACCCGAGATGATCGCTCCGGCATGGCCCATGCGCTTGCCAGGCGGCGCGGTCCGCCCCCCGATAAAGCCGATGACCGGCTTCGTCATCGTCTTGATGAATTCCGCGCCTTCCTCTTCGTCGCTGCCTCCGATCTCGCCTACCATGACGATCACCTCGGTTTGCGGATCGGCCTCGAAGAGAGGAAGCACATCGACGAATTTCGTGCCGATCATCGGGTCGCCTCCGATGCCCACGCCGCTGGATTGTCCTAATCCGGCGCGGGTCAGTTCGTCCGCGATCTCATAGGTAAGCGTGCCGCTGCGGGAGACAAGGCCAACAGGGCCCGCCATAAAAATGCTGCCGGGGATAATGCCGATCTTGGACTTTCCCGGAGAAATGAGACCCGGGCAGTTCGGTCCGATCAGGCGGCTCCGGCCCCTGGCTTTCAGCACCGCGTTGACGCGGATCATGTCCTCGGTGGGTATGTTTTCCGAAATACAGACGATGAGCGCGATACCGGCGCTCTCGGCTTCCAGGATCGCATCGGCGGCGTTCATCCGGGCGGGAACAAAGATCACCGAGGCATTCGCGCCGGTCTCTCTGGCCGCGTCTCGGACTGAATTGAAGACGGGCAGTCCCTGGGTGGTCTGACCCCCTTTTCCCGGCGAAGTGCCTCCAACGACTTTCGTTCCATACTCCACCATCTGCTGCGTGTGAAATCCACCGTCTCGTCCGGTAATTCCCTGTACAATGACGCGCGTGGATTCATCTATCAGAATGCTCATGCTTTATTCGCTCCGTGGGGGTTGTCTTTCAATTCTTTGCGGGTTTGCATTCGGTGGTCAGTCTTCCGCTTCATCCAATAACATCTCACCGTCCGCGTCATAAAAGCCTTCGTTGTAGGCGTAAATCAAGCCGTCCGTGCTTTCTGCGAGACAGCGTAAGGCCACATCCAGTGCGGGCCATGCCGGATGGTCATCATCCGTGATCAGCACCGGGAGGATGTTTATGACGAAGACATTGCGTGACTTTTTCAAGTGGTCCGTGACGATCAGCCTCCCGGCTGAATCGGAAAGCCTTCTAGCGCGCTCAATGCACTCCGCGATCGCTGCATCGGCTTCTTCCTCGATGCCGGGAGTTTGTCGCTCGATCAGCCATACATCATGCAGTTCCGGGACATGCCAGCGGACAAATGCGGCGTCCCATTCCTTCGATAGAAGTTCGTCGTCCGTCGCGTCTCCGGCAATTCCTATTCCAATCGATATCGGATATCCCGCTCGGGTCAACGCCTCTTTCAATTCCGCGAGCGAAACTGGTGTCGGCTCCGTGGAAAAAACGCGTAGCGCTTGATCGTCCATTTCTTGTCACCTGGCCCCGGACGGTTCGTCAGCGATACCCGTTCTCACGGTCGCGGCGTTTCGGCATGAAGCGTCGCCGCCAAAGAACCCGACCCATCTATTGATCCATACATGGCAAAATTCCGCGCGCGACCGTGATTTTCCTCCGCGATGGGCAGTTATATACGCGCTTACGAAGGAAAAAACCGCTTTGCCCACTAACTCTGGGGACAATATGGTAAGAGTGTGGCCGGCTTCAGGTCTTAAGGAGAAGTACGATGGAGTGTTTGATATTACAGCGTTTTGGTTCGGCTCTCTGCCGATGGGCATTGCTATGTGGCATCGGGATCAGTCTGGTCGCGGCTCCTTCCTTTCCTGCCGGCGCGCGGGAAGATCCGGCGCTCGTGGAAGACAACACGCCTCCTGCACCGCCTCCGAACATCAAAGGGCTGATCGTGTATTTCTCCGGAAAGCCGGAAGAAGTGGCGCAAAACTTCACCCTGCCAAACTCCACGAAACCGGCCTCATGGCCCGTCACCAACGGATCGATGCTCACCACGGGCAGCAGCATCGTGACCAAGGATAAGTTCATGGATTTCCACCTCCATGTGGAGTTTAAGGAGCCGTATATGCCGGCGCAACATGGACAGGAGCGAGGCAACAGCGGGATCGGGTTACAGGGCAGATACGAGATCCAGATACTCGATTCGTACGGGTGGGGTGAGCCGGGAGCGGGAGATTGCGGGGCGGTTTATAGTCAGTCCGGTCCCCTGGTGAACGCTTGCAAGCCACCATTACAGTGGCAGACGTATGATATCGTATTCCATGCGCCGCGCTTCGACGCAAGCGGTAAGAAGAGCGCAAACGCGCGCGTAACGGTCATTCAAAACGGGATCGTCGTGCAGAACAATACAGCAATTCGGGGCTTTACCGGTCTCCAGATCGATAAGGACGAGGACAAGCCGGGACCGATCTTACTGCAGTATCATAATAATCCCATGCGATTTCGGAATGTGTGGGTGCTGCCACTGTCTCCTCTTGTCGTGCATTAAAGCGGTACGGCAAATGAGGGTGGGGAGAGGCAATGAAACGACTCTCCCCGAATTGCGAGCGCTCAATGCGCCCTTTTGCGCAGATGACCCTGCGGTGTTACGCCGGACTCACTCGTTAGACCTACCAGCTTCCAGTTAGTATCTATGCCGTTGAAAAGGTAACCGCCCTGATCCAGATAGGTTCCATAGATCGGAGCAATGTAAACATCGCCGTTGTTGGCGTTTTCCAGGATCAAGTCGCTGTCTCCCAGCCCACTTAAAACAGCGCTTCCAGCTACAACCCACGCTGAGTCCAGGTTCTGAAACAGGTAGTTTGAGTCGGTGACGGTAGTTCCATCCAGATCCGTATACGAAATGTCGCCGCTCGCGCGGTTCTGCCAGATGAGTTCGACACCCGGATTGTTCGTGTTATTGATGGATGTGATCGCTTTAATCTTCCAATGGGTGTCCACGCCCTGGAAAATGTAGTCGCCGGGATCGATGACCGTCCCATTTAGCGGGGAGTAATAGACGTCTCCGCTCTGCTGGTTCTGCCACAAAATATCCGTTGTGCCGTCGCGAAACAAGTCCGCCGTTCCTACAATCTTCCAATTTAAATCCA
>JBBRKX010000129.1:0-8927 GCA_038231675.1 Chthonomonadales bacterium
CTGAAAGTATGCGACCTCACGCAAGAGGCCTTGTTCCAGGGTCGTGAGGGGCCACTGACCCAGTAGGGCGGTAAGCCGTGTATTGTCGAACCGCAGTGAAACGCCGGAATGCTTGTCGGCTAAAAATCGAATGTCGCCCTGAAAACCTGTTGCCCGCATCAATATTTCGACAATGGTTAGGATCGAAGCGGATGCTCCACGCACAATGTTGATGGGAGGAACCTCGGCCGCTTCCAGGCTTACGGCGCGTACGGTCGCTTCCACGGCGTCTTCGACGTAAAGAAAGTCGCGTAAGGCGCTGCCATCCCCATATAGGGTCGGCGACTCGTTGCGCAGCAACTGCCGGATCGTCTGTGGAATCAGTTTGCGGTATGCCTCTTCGCCCGGCCCGAATATGTGACCATAACGCAAAATCGCAGTCTGTGCGCCTTGCGCACGTGCCCAGGCAGTTACGAGGCTCTCGCAAAATAATTTCGAAGCGCCGTAGAGCGATGGGGGAGCAATCGGAGACGCCTCCGTCAGCTTTTCATCGCCTGTCGGCATCGCATACACGTCCAGTGTGCTTGCGAAAACGATCTTTTCGGGTGCGGAAGGCAGACTCTCCAACAACGCCCGCGTGCCCTCGATATTGTCTCGAAAAATTGCGTCGATTCGATTAGCGGTTTCACCGGACTTGGGAGTAAACGCTCCCAGGTGAAAGACGACATCGATCCGATCTATGCGCTCTTCCTGCCAGGTATGGGGCGTGAGTGTATTTAGAGCGCCCTGTATCCACCCCTGTTTCCGCTTCTCCGCGTCACAAGGACTACGGGAAAGCAAGATAAGCCGGGCGTTGGGGATCGTCTGTAGCCGGGAAACGAGGTGAGCACCAATAAAACCGGTCGCCCCGGTCACCAGAACGGCCTTGCCTTCTAAGGGGTGATGCACTTTTCCAGCCTATCCAACTCCACGGCGGTGGTAAGGACCGGCTCGATATCCATGCCTCGGATCCAGATGAGCCCGTCCGGAAGCGGATTGATCCGCCGCTCAAGCACTGGGAACGTATTGTCCAACGCGATGTTGCAGTAGATTTCCGGTAAGTTCAGCCCGGCTTTGGTGAAAAAATAGTGCGTGGTGAAGAACCTGCCGATATTGATCTCCGTCGGGTTGGGAAACCCTGCCTGATCGTACGTCATATCGACTCCGAAGATGCCATGCGGCTTCGGGTCGATCGCGAGGATTGCGTCCTGAGAAACCTGATCGACGACGGGGTCCGAACTGGTCTCTCCGACCCCGGTGATCCCGGTGACGCCCGACAGAGTACGATCTCCGAAGTTCCAACTGCGCCGCCGGCGTTGCTGGGCGACCACGAGTTCGCCCTCATGCCATAGGGAAAGCCAGGTAATGGACCGTTCCGTCAGCATCTCCGCCGCAGTGAAGTTGCCCCAGCCCTTGAAGCGCTCGATCCAGATCCTCGCAAAGTCGAAATCATCGGTGGGAAGCGCCCCGCGCCCCCCGCCGCCTTCAATCGCCCGCACCCAGATCGTGCTGCCCAGCGTATCGAAAGCGCGTTTGAGATCCTGCTCGGAATGCAAGAGCAGCGTACGCGGCACCCGAACGCCCGCCTGCTGCCAGATGTCGTAAGATTTCTGCTTATCGACACAGTTCTCCACGGTTTCCGCATCCGGCAGATATAGCTTAACGCCGGCTTCCTGGATCGCCGCTCTGAGCCGGGATACCGCGCGTACTTCGTAATCGTGCTGCAGGTGAAGGAAGTCCGGCCGAGTTCGCCGGATGAGGTCCAAGAGAGCACGGGCGTAGTTTGGAGATTTCGCGGGAGGAATAAAATGCTTTTCGTCGGTGTCCGCCAGGAAAAGATCGGATGGAACGCACGTTGAACCAATCAAGTAGTCATTCCGACGTGACTCACGCAGCGATCGAATGAAGTTGTTCGACGGCGCTCCACCCGCTCCGCCGATCTGAATTCTGGCCATACGGTCCCTTCCGTTATCCACGTTGCTTCACATTTGTGGCCGCGAGGGCGGGGATATGGGGTGCGGCCGCCGTGCGGAGTACAAACTCCACGGCGAACCAGAGCAGGATACACGTGAAGGCCGCGATGAAGCTGTACAGGCTGACGTTCGCGATACCAGGATGCCCATAGATGCCGGGCGGTGGGATCGCCTCGTCGACGATCTTCATGCGTGTGTCGTTGCCGGGGACGTTCAGGCTCATGGTCGCAAATTGCGACATCGTCGTTTTAAGCACTTCCAGATTGAGGTTGACGTCGTTCTTACGGCGCTCCAACTCGGCGCCCTGTTCCCGGCCCACCTGGAAATTCTGTTCCGCGCTTTCGATCTGCCGCGCCACCGTGGAGTATTCGACCTGCAGCGCCTTGGTCTTTATCTCGTTCGAGGTATGGCCTTTCAGCATCGCCTGCACCTGAGATTGCAGTCTCTTTTCGGCGAGGGCAAGCCGCTTGCGTGCGGACACGACGCGAGGATGCTGGTCGCCATACTGGATCTGAAGGTCTTCCAGGCGAGCCTGTGCGTCATAAACATCATGCCTTGGGCCGAAAAGCAGCGGGTCTTCATCCGGAATGTTGACCAGATCCTGCCGCTTCACCATGGTCTCCATGGCGTCCTGAGAGGCCATGGCGGACTGCATCCTGGCTTCCAGTTCTCCACGCTTCTGATACAAAGACTGAAGCTCGGCCGCCGCCGCCGCCGATTCTGCCGACTGCTTGCTCGAACTTCCACCCTCTCCGCTCGAACTGGCAACGCCTTTGCTGCGCCGGATAAAGGCGCCAAGGCGGTTTACCGACGCCAGATAGTTCTTCTGAGCACGCTGCAGTTGCGCTCCCGCCGCGCGCAAAAGAACCGAGTCTCTATCGGTATCCGAGTAGCGCAGATACGTGTCGAGCGCGTCGGCATACGCGTTGGCGACTTTCGCGGTCGCTTCTCGCGCCGCGGCGCGACGGGCGCCGCCAGGATCCGAAGCCATACGAGGCAGTCCGGGAAGCGATACATGCAGGTAGAGAAGCCCGTCCAGGGTGCCTTCATCCACGCGCAGACTCTTCTGGATCGTGTCGATCGCTTCCTCACGCGCTTCCTGGGTGTCCGGCTTACTGAAAAGGCTCTCCAGGTGGACGGCCTCCTCTACCTCGCGGGCAAGCTTTCGACTGCGCAGGACGCCGGCATAGCTCTTGGATGCGCCGCCGGCAAGCATCGCAAGCGCGCCTCCGCCTCCGCCTGGCTGCTGCATGGAAATAGAAACGACCGTGTCATAAGATTGCGGATAGCGGAAGAGGCCGTAAATCAGGCCAACGACGAAAATGAGGGCAAACACAAGGGACCATGCGATTATCCGCCGTCGTATAATATCGCGGAGCAACCCCTGGTCGAATATGAGCTCTTGGATTTCGGGGACGGAAGGTCCTGACGGTTTAGTCGTAATCATGGCTCCACGTTATTCAGCAAACCCGGGCATTGCAAAGGTGTTGATGTGATCGGGCCGCCGCGAAAAAATATTGCGGATATAGTGGGGGCTAACACCGAGGCTCCAGGCATACATGGCCTTTTCCGAGGATGGTTGGCTGCAAGCAAAACAAGAATGCTCGACCAGTCGTCATCTCAGGTCTGTCTAAGAGTGAGTATAACAGATGGATCACCCGATGTCAAGCCAAACCTGTCCAGGCAAACGCCGCCTCCAGAGCCAAATTTAACCCAGGTTGCCACCCGGTTCGCTTCCAGAGGCGAATTGAGATCAGGGATTTATGCCCAACTCTCCATTAACCGATCATGATATGATTCTGGCCGTTTTGGGGTAGTACGCGGTCTAAAATTCCTTGTGATGCGGCGTTATGATACGCGCCTCGATACTCGATGGACAGAAGCAAAGAGATTGTTAGTGTGGCAACTTGCGTTAAGTAAACCTCCAGTATCGGGTTGAAAATGAGATGGTTCCGTCTCGGTTTGCCAACACTATCCTGTTGCTTTCGACTCAAACCAGCGCAAATCACCCTCAAATCGAACTTTTCGAAGTCGATTTTGGCAGAAATGACGCTGTTGATATTGAATGAGATTTCTCAACCCGATACTGAGGTTAGGTTAAGTAATCACAGAGCGAATCAGAGCAATTGGGAGTGCTCTCAGGGGTAGGAATTGGGACTCTCCGCCATCAGTCCCTCCAATGCGATCGCAGCGTTGAGCTCGGCGTCCGCAGAGATCAAGGTTATGGGTGGCAGTCCCGCTGCGCGGTAACTGGCGTTTACATCCACCGCCGCTGCCATTTGTACGGCATCATAGCCGCGCAGTCCGTGCGTTTCCGCCAACAACATTGCCTCGTTGGCCAGAGCTTCCGTCAGCTCGATCACTTGATATTGCGCTGCCAGATGGGTGCGGAATGCAGTACGCGCTGCGACTGCATTGGGAGGCGAGATTGTTCCACCACGTTCGCGGCGAGTGAGAGCGGCAACCCTTTCCACTGCGGTAATGCGCACAATGTAGACTGAGCAGCCAGTAGAAGGGTCGAGGGTGGTCTGCAGCCAGAGGGTTCCTGTCTCCGTCACATAGCGTTTAGCAAGCGCACTCGTGTCGACAAAGTAGACGTTGGGCACTACCGGCGTTCCTCAACGATGGTTTCGGAAAGCGGTTTGCCCTGGATCAGAACCGGCGTGTGCTGCAGGAGGGATTCCTTGCACCGCGGCTTGATCTCTTTCATCAGGCCGGCGTCTATCAGCGCCTGCATCGCTTTCCATTCTTCGTCCGAATAGCCCGGCGTTTCCAAGCGCTCCTTGAGCGCTCGCTCAACGGACCCGAGTTCATTGAGTTCCAGAGTGCGAATATCTTCGAGTACGCGATTTAGTGTAGCCTGCGCCATATCTCTGCCTCCTTTTCAGGTCCTGTTGTAGCCAACGGTCGGGTTAGAAAATTGGTGACAACAGTATTCACACTTGTCAGGGATGTTGTGGAAGTCTAAATATTAGTTCTGCCGCAATATGTAAGTGCCTGTTTGCTGGCTCAATTTTTTTGGTCAAGATAAACAGCGACCTCTTCTGGTCCGAATATTACCGCCCATTTTAGTGTGTCTTCGAATATGGAACTGGCCAGAACGGAGGATGTGTCCTACACGGTTGAGAGCCGCCTCACCAGGAACGACAAATACACCTGCTCTGCCCCTTGCCGCCGCGCATGAAGTTGAGATCGCATGTGACGAGAGCGCTGTCAGGAGCGTTATCGAGCGCCGTAATCCGCTACTCGCGACGCATTTTCTTGAAGCGCTCTCCATGCATGGTGTTGCCGACGAGTTCCACCTTTTGCGGTATCTTGTAGGGTGGCAGCTTGTCCGCGCAGAACTGTCGCATGCGCCTTCGGAAATCGCTTATGGTTTCCTCCGTGCTGAGCTTTACGCGCGCCTTGACCATCATACCGGTGATAGCGTTCGGCTCGCCGTTCACGGTTACGTCCTCGACGCCTTCCATTTGCTGGAGCACGCTTTCGACATCGGCGGGATAGACCTTTTCCCCGCCCACGTTGATGATCTCCGATTTGCGGCCAAGGATCCGGAAATATTCTCCATCGACCTCTACGCCGTCCCCAGTCTTGAACCAACCGTCCGCCGTAAACGGACTGGGCGCGTTCAGATAGCCCAGCATCGCGGACTGAGCTTTTATTTCCAACATGCTGTCGACAACGCGGGTTTCGAAGCCTTCGCCGCCGATTTTAACCCACAGGGAATCCGAAGACCTGGATTTTGAACGCAGAATCCCCACCTCCGACAAACCGTAAGTCTGCAGCAACTCTACTCCCGGCACGGCCCGATGGAAGCGGCTCAGCGTGCTCTCGGGCATAACCTCGGTGCCGTACGTCACGAGCTTCAAACTGCTCATGTCGTGACGGTCCATGGCGCCGCTGATCAGGAGCAAGTTCAGGAATGTGGGAGATGTGGGGAGCACCTCCGCGCGATGCGTCGCAATCGCGCAACACACTGCATCCGGAGTGCGGTCCCCCACGGTAATCACACATCCGCCGTTGGAAAGAGTGTAGAGCAGCGTATTGATTCCCCCGATGTGGTCGAACAACAAAAAAGCGATCGTCCGCCGGCTGTGACGGCGGGTTTTGAACTTCTCCAGCAATTTGCTGAAGTCATGCACGGCGGCTTTCGGCACACCCGTCGACCCGGAAGAGAAGAGGACCAACCCGGGATGGCCCAGCTCTTTCAATTGAAGGATCATCGCATGGCTTGCCTCGACGCCCGTACGTTTTACTTCCATAGCATCTTGATCGGTGATCGTGATGCTCCATTCGACTTCGGCAATCCGGCGAAATTCGGGTTTGTTTGCCTCAACACTGCCTGTCAGGGGAACGATGGTGCAGCCTCGCTCCACGAGCGCGAGCAACGTGACGACGGAGTTACAGGAGAAATCAGCTTCCACCGAGACAACGACGTGCTCCGGCATGCCAGCCGCATCGAGCTGACGAGCGATCTTCTCGTAGGCCGTGAGAAGATCCGCATACAACGCTTGTTGCGTATGCCAGACCAGGGCAGGCTGATCGGCAGACTCGCGAAAAACGTCCAGAAGGAAATCGATAAACACCTAAACGCCTCCGAGGTACAGGGTCTGGCCTGTGATGAAATCGCTTTCGCGGCGAAGGAAGAAATCCACGACGTTCGCGACATCTTCGAATGAGCCAAGGCGATGGATCGCCTGCCGCTCGATCAGGCGCTCGATCTTATCCTGTGGCACGGAACGGATCAGGTCCGTGGCGATCGGGGTGGGACCGATAGCGTTGACCGTGATGCCAAAATCGGCGACTTCCCGTGCGAGGATCTCCGTAAGGGTGATGATGGCGGCCTTTGAAGCCGCGTAGATCGCTTCGCCCTCCACCTTGAGCGGAACCGCAACCGTGGTGAAATTGACGATGCGGCCATAGCGGGACTTCTGCATCAACTTCGCCGCTTCCCGGCAGAAGAGGAAGGAACCCACCACATTGGTTTCCAGGACACGGCGTACGGTATCGAGCGGCGTTAGCAGGCTGTGGTTCATCGAGGCGATGCCAGCGTTATTGATCAGGTGGTCGAGGCGGCCATGCGTGCGGCGGATCTCGGAAAAGATCGCCTTTACCGCCGTCTCGTCGCTTACGTCCGCGAGCATATGCCGATAACCGTCGAGAGTCCATTCGGGCGCGGACCGGCTGCAGCCATACACGAGGTGACCGCTTTCCACGTAGCGCCGGGCAAGGAATTCACCGATCCCCTTGCGGGTTCCGGTGATAAGGGTGATAGGATGATCCATGGAATGGGGGTCCTGGCTTAAGAGGTGGCCGGTTCGAGAATCTGGCAAACATAGTCCGCAAGGGAGCCTATGGTGCGGAAGGGACTGCGTGCCTGCGACATAGCCTTTTCATCGGCAAGCGTTATGGAACGATCGAATGCGTCCTCGACTTCTTGCTCGACGTCGGCAATCATGGAGACCAGTCCAATAGAGTCCAGAATGCCTTGCTTGCCATAAAGCGGCGTTTCGGTGCTCAGATTGGCTTTGGTGGCGTCCGAGAGAGCCTCTCCCGCGTCGCGCACCGCGCTTTTAATAATTTCCACCACTTGCTCATGCATTTCCAAAATTTCCTCGATCTACCGATTGCGGCGCAAATTCCGCCGCGGATGTCAGCCCGGCCGCAAAACTTATCTGGTCACCAAGTATACCTGAACTCTCAGAAGGCCTCCAGGGATGCGCGTCCCACGTCCCGCATCGTCAGAGATTGCAGGCCGTGCGAATCGCGATAACGGGCGACTACATCGAGGATACGACGCAGGAAAGCGATATTCTCGGCGAGGTTGACGCCGAAATTGTGCGGATGCCACCAGAGATGATAGATGCTCTTCGTCTCTGCGGCCTCTTCAATGCCTTTCGCGATCCTCCGGAGCCGCAATCCTTCCGCCGAAGCCGCTTTGCGGCTGTACGGCCGCAGGAAGCGCGAGGAGGGGATGTTCACCATTCCATCCGCTTGCACGCAGTCGGTCCATTGCGTAAGGTTGGGGCCGCTAATATTTGTGTACGAGTCGAGCAGTCTGGAGATGCGGGCCGAGCGGCGGTTTGCCGCCGCGCTATCGCCGGCCGTATACATCCAGCCGCTTTCGGTTCCGCGGTAGGTGCGGATCCCAAGTGCGCGCAAAATCGGAAAATACGCAGGATTGACCTGGTTACGAGGAAGAACGATCGATTCGAGGGGCAGATCGTATTGCTTCGCAATCGCGACTGCACTGTGCATGTCTTCGCGAAAGGCTGCGGGGGTGCTGCCGTCTTCGAGGCAATAGTAGTGCGAAAAAGTGTGTGTCGAAATTTCCTGACGGGGCGTCTGCCGTACCTGGTGAATCAGAGAGGCCGCGAAATGGATGGGGTCTTCCGATTCGTTCTCACCGACCGGAACAAGGTAAGGATTAAGCCGGGAATTGCGATACTCAGGCATGACCTGAGGACGGAACCGCTCCTGTTCCTCTCTGGTGCCCGCAAACAGGAGGCCGACAGTCGCCCAGGTAGCGGCTATCTCCTTTTCCTTAAATACGGAAAGCATGGCCGGCACCGATTGCCACTCTCCCAGCAAATTGCGCACATAAGGAGAGTTCGGGGGCGATACGTGGTCGAACACGCCCCAGTGAAGCTCGAAATCCAGGGAGATGACAAACGCCCCGCGTTGCGTTGAAGTTTGCTGCACGCCTTTACGTCCCTCCAGGCAGTCGTTCAGAAGCCGCCGGTTCCGATGCCGGCCATTCGTCCTTGCCGTAATCGGACCGATCCGAGACAATCGCGGTAAGATGCCAACGGCCGGCCTCCAACACATCGCGGACTGCACGGTCTTTCGCGTAAACAAAGACGTCGTCGATAATGGGGCGCGTTCTGTCGATCCATCCGGAGGTCCGCAGCATGTTTGTGTGCGCGGGAAGCGAGC
>JBBRKX010000130.1:0-8875 GCA_038231675.1 Chthonomonadales bacterium
CGTCCCGACGCTCGATATTGCCCAGCTTATAGTCGATTATCAGCCGTTTCGCCATTCCGGGGCTGGGATCTCCCAGCGTGTCGAACCCTACCTTGAGCGACAGAGAATCGTTCACCACGGCTGCCGCCAGCTTAGCGGTCACATCCAGCGAATGGTCCTCGGTTCCATAGTCGGCTTTCACCAGGGTCAATGGCTTCCGGAGCGTGGAATGTGCGCCGCCAGTCAGTTCTCCCATCGCTGTCCAATGCAGGCGCACACGATAGTGCGTGGAATTCATTTGCCGCGCGAGCAACGCTCCATGAAGGTCCTGGCGTATCACGCTCGTGACATGCGCTTCCGGCCGGCTCCAGTCGCCCACATAATTTGCAAAATCGTGGGTATCGTCATAGGGGAATTCAAGTCTGATCGCCAACCGATGGGCGGCAATAAGCGGTGAAGCGATATGCACCGCGATCGCGTCAAGCTCCGGATGGCAGCAGGTATCGACCACTACCGGCATCCCTTCAAGCTCAAACTGGCTGTGCAGCGTTCCCGTCCACAGATCGAGTTCCTGGCGGCTATGCGTGATATCGCCCAACTGGGCCTCGCGTCCGTTCGCCAGGGTGAGTTTCAGTCCGACACGCCCCAGGTTGAAGCGATGTGGATTAGCGTACAGCCAGGCCGAAAGCTCCGGCTGTTCAGGGTTGCCGATCGGATAAGTCACCGGTCGCCCATGCGTTTCCCAGACCTGCCCTTTAAACGCATTCGGAGTTGGCCCAGGCGGCAGGGGGAAGCTGTGCCATCCCCAGTGCGAAAGGGTATTGAAAGGAACGAAAGTTTGGAGACCGGTGATATCCGCTCCAAAGGCGAACTCACCGTTCCCCACTTGAAGCGGACTGCTCGCATCCATCTTCGTCCGCACCACGTTGTGGCGCGAGACAAGTGCATGGCGGTCGATAGGAGCCGCCGAGGCAGCCCCAGCGGCGAACGTCAAGCCGGTCAGCAGGAAAAAAAGGGCGGTAGTCGTCGACATCATACAGGAGTTTTCCTCACATTGGATCGTGACATACGGCGTTACGAAAGTAATGTCAATGCAAAGAACAGAGAAATGAATTTCTCCATTGTTTAGACCGTTCGGTCGGTTGTTTACGCCGTGTCCCGCTTTAGTCCTGGTTGTCGGGTTTTCCCGTTGGCCACGTCATATCTTGCACCGGTCGTAGGATCGCACGCACTTCAGACAGCAGTTCCGGGTCCGGCGGCGACTCGATCCATTCCACGTTTTTCTTCAGGTTTTCCGGATTGGCGGTCCCTACCAGGGTCGTCGCGATCGAGGGATTTGCCAGTGCGAACTGCATGGCCAGTTGTGCGATGTCGACGCCCTTTGCGCGGCAATGCTCCGCGGCCTTAGCACAGGCGGCCTTCAACTCCGGGGGCGCCATATGCCAGTCGGGCGCGCCGCGGTCGGTGAGCAGCCCCATCGACAGCGGCGAAGCGCTGATGATCCCGACGTGCTTCTCTTCCAGGTAAGGGATCAGATCGGCCAGGGCCGTGTCGTTGATCGAATAGCGACAGTAAGAAAGGATCGTATCCACCTCCGTTCGTTCGATCACATATCGGAACGACTTCATTGGATACCCGGTGATGCCGACAAAGCGGACTTTCCCCTGCGCCTGCAGTTTGCGTAATGCCGGGATCGTCTCCTCGATGACCTGATCCAACGATCCAAACTCGATATCATGGCACTGGATCAGATCGAGGTAATCCACGTTCAAGCGCGCAAGACTTTCGTCGACGCTCGCGGTCACACGGGCCGCAGAGAAGTCGAACGCGTCCCCGCCGTAACGCCCCACCTTGGTGGCAAGATAGTATTCGTCGCGCGGCAGCGTGATCAGCGCCTTGCCCAGGACCGTCTCGGCCTTCGTCAGGCCATAGTAGGGTGAAACGTCGATAAAGTTGATCCCCAGATCGAGGGCGAGCCGAACGGTGCGAAGCCCTTCCGCTTCGTCGATCGGTCGGAAGACGCTTCCCAGCGAAGACGCGCCAAAACTCAGGACCGACACGTTCAGACCGGTTTTCCCCAGCGGGCGATAGTCCATGGTTGTTAATTTCTCCTTTGAACGGATCGAAGCGACGTCCGAACGTTACCCACGCGCCCAATCCGGCGGGTTCTTAAGCCGGTACAACATCTCTCCCGCTTTGGGCACATACAGGATGCCTTCGTCTTCTCGATCTTTATACTCATCGATGTTAATAGCAGCCGGATCCCTATAGCCCAGGTTGATGGAGCGGCACACGGACTCCGGGATCTGCGTCGCGAGGGTTACCTGGATGCGCGGCTTTTCGACGCCGTTCTCATACGTCCCGCCGCCGCGCACATGAGTCGAATGCGCCAGAATGCCCCAGGGCTCGTCCTTGAAGCGATCCCATTGGCCAAGGAAGTAGTCGCGCGTATGATAGCCGATGCGCTCGATCAGCTTCCCGTGCGTCACCGAAATCTCTCGGATATGCGGGGCATAGATAATCAACTCGCCGCCGTCCGCAACCACCGGTTCCAGCTTATACATGCACTTGCCGCCCACCCAGATCTCATCGTACATGGGAGGAGCAGCCGAAAGCACCGTATGGAAAGGATGGTCTTTGTAGAGGGTGTGCAGACGGTCGCTGAGATCGGCCGCATGGAACCAGGCTTTTTCCGGGGTTCCGGCGTAGAGTCCCGCCAGACCACCGTCATGGACCACCATGCAGAACGCAACGCGTGGGACCGTCACCATAGCGGCAGCACGGTCCACGACGCGTCGGACAGGCGTCGATGTGTTTCCAATGATCTTTGCATTCGTGATGACGGCTCCCAGCCAGTGAAAGAAGTTCAACAGTTCCGCGCCGCCGATGCCGGGGAACAGGTACTTATTGCCGCCGGAGAACCCGACGACCTCGTGGGGGAACACCGGCCCGACGATGATCAGTTGGTCGTAATCGAAGACGGCGCGATTGATGGTGACATCCACGTTCATTTCGAATAAGCCACCAGATAGCTCACCGATTTCGCTCTTCGTGAGCGTTCCGATTTTAACCAGGGCATCGGGGTTATCCCACGCATGGTTCAGCATCTGCACCTTGCCGAACTTCCCGGTCCGCTCCTCGGCGCTGATCTCCAGGCGCTCATTGATCGCCGCGTCGCTCATGGGGGGATGGGTGCCCAGGGCGATCATCACGTCCAGGCGCTTCGTTTTCTGCCCTATCAGATCGTGGATAATGCGAAACAGCAGGCCGACCGGCGCGGTGCGGGTCGCGTCCGGCACGATCAGCAACACGCGTTTGCCCGCAAGGTTCCACTGATCGAGCGCAGCAGTCACACTCGCGCGCACCCGTCGTTCTGTCAGGTGCGCGCCTGACGATTCGAGGCCAAAATAAAAAGCGTCGGGGGTGGCAACGGTCATAGCTTCCATGCACGATTCTCCTTTTAGATCGTCACCGCCGAGAAGCCGCCGTCCACCACGATGTTCTGACCGGTGACAAAAGAGGACGCTCGAGAAGCGGCCAGCCAGACGACTGCGCCCGCAAGCTCCTTCGGGTCACCGAAGCGCCCCATGGGCGTATGGCCGATGATCTGCCCGCCCCGTTCGGTGTAGCCGCCATCCTCCGTAAAAAGGAGCGCTCGATTTTGTTCGGCGGGGAAGAACCCCGGACTGATCGCATTTACGCGCACGCCCCGCGTCGCCCATTCCCGCGCCAAAAACTGCGTTAGATTGAGGACCGCCGCTTTGGCGGCCGAGTAAGCGACCACGCGCGAGAGCGGGATCATTCCGGACAGCGAAGCGATATTGATGATGCTGCCCTTGCCCGCGGCCAACATCGTTTCTCCGAATACCTGGCTGGGCAACAGTACGCCACCGATGAGGTTCAGATCGAAGACATCCTTCCAGGCGTCCAGCGGCAATTCGCAAAAGTCCGCACCGGGCGGAAGGGTCGCACCCGGCCGGTTCCCACCCGCCGCGTTCACAAGCACCGTCGGGCTGCCGAAGTGGTCTGTGATCGCATCACGCGCATGGCTCAGCGACTCGCGATCCAGCGCATCGGCGGACTGGAACATGGCCCTGCCGCCCGCCTCCTCGATTGCCCGGACACGCTGACTCCCACGCTCTTCGTTTCTTCCGACGATCGCTACGCTGGCTCCCGCCCCGGCGAGCGCCGCCGCCATCGCGCCGCCGAGAGCGCCCGTGCCACCGAGAATGACGGCGGTCTCCTTGCTCAAATCGAACAGGTCGCTGGGCATTAATTCTCTCCGGTCACGCCGACGAACAGGGGCTTCAAGTGGCGCTCGTACAGGTTCTCCGTCACATTCCGCGCTACGATCGGCTCGTTCGCCTCCAACGCGTTCAGATACCGGTCGCCCATCTGCGCCGCGATCTTGTAACCCACGTGGATCAACTGCCGCAGGCTCGGATTGAAGGCCGGATTGCTCTGGTCATGGCGCAGCGCGGAAACGAACTGTTCCGACGCCCATCCCTGCACTTCTTCCGCAGAGGGCAACTGAGTGCTGTCGATGTCGATAACCGCCGCATAAGGAGCGCACAGCGCTTCCTGCTTCGCAAGGGCTTTGGCGTAGATCTCTTTCGCGATCCCCAGCCCTTCGCCGCCTGCCTCCGCGAGTCCGATCACCTCTTCCAGCCACGTCGTGCCGGCGGTCTTGATATGCAGTCCCGCCCCGAATCGGGCGAGCGCCCGGCGGATGGGGGCGTAAATAGAGAACTTGTCGCTTCCGGAATGGACGCTTAGCTTCAGGCTCGCGGGCAGACCATACCGAACCACCGCGAACGCGATCACCGCAAGGTCCTCGTTGAACTCTTTTTCAAACTGAGCGATATCACCCACATAATCCACGCCCTTGTTGAACCTGCCGGTAAACTTGGGCGCGATCGTCTGGATCGGGATGCTCTCGTCCGCCAGAGCGGCGAGGATCACCAGAATTTCGAGGGGGGTCTGCGGGCTGTCGGTCTCGTCCATGGAGACCTCGGTGACGAAGTTTCCCTCGCCCTTCGCTTCCGCGATATGCCGATAGATCCGACCCGCATCCCGGACCGCGAGCAGATACTTTCCCGCGATCCGCTCCACGTCGTTCCGCGTCGCTGCGAACGGCGTTTCGATGCCGGGGATTTGCAGCCGTCCGACCAGCTCGGGATGGTGTGCGACAAACGCGTCGACGGATTCATGATTGGCCGGACTGCCGATGCTGTCCGCGACGTCGATCGTATAAAAGTCGCTCGAAGCGATGAACCCATCCACCGTTTCCAGACGGATATGGTCCGCGTCGACATAGTAAGGCTTGGTCCAGCCCAGGGCGCGTACAGCTTCCTCCGCCGCAGCGCGAACGCTGTCCGGCTGCGAGCCGATTGTCGTATGTTCCCGATTGGACTTGTTCCAGACAGGCACGACCTCCGCGCCTTGCTCGGCCGCAAGCATACAGGCTTGCAACTGCGCCTTTGCCTGGTGCGCGAACCGATCTCCGACGCCGAACGAATATTTTTCCAAAAGCATCATAGCTTACCACGGGCCTTTTGCCGGCTCCGATCCTTTCTATTGCCCACGAAATAAGATTTAGAACGAAACCTGTATTTTGGTGAAAGCGGGCGGATTGGCGCTCCACTCCTGCATCGCCTGTCCGGCGTCCTCGATCGCGACCGTCTTAGTAATCACATCTTTCACCGGAAACCGTCCGCTCTCCAGGAGCAGCAAGACCGTTTCGAAGTCTTTCGGCGTCGCGTTCCGCGAACCCAGGATGTCAAGTTCTTTTTGAACGAAATATTTCGTCTCATACTCGACCGGGCTCTTTGCATATCCGATGTAAACTACCCGGCCGGCGAAGGAGACCTCTTCCACTGCCGCGCGAAACGTCTGCGGCAGTCCCACCGCCTCGATGATGACATCCGGACCATCTCCGCCCGTCAGTTCCTGAAGGCGCTCATGCAGGTTGCCCGTGGTGGAGTGGATCGTCTCGGACGCGCCGCATTTGCGGCCCAGCTCCAGTTTGGCGTCGTCGATATCCACCGCGATCACATGCGCATTGCGAAAGGCCGCGCCGGCGATGGCTCCAAGCCCGATCGCGCCGCATCCGAAAACCAGCACCGTATCGCCCGACGTGACGCGCCCGCGATCCACGGCATGAAAGCCGACCGTCAGCGGCTCGACCAGCGCGAGTTCCGCGAGGGAGAGCGTGGAAGCCCGATACAGCTTTTGCCACGGCGCGACGATATACTCGGTGAGCCCGCCCTCACGCTGTACGCCAAGCGTCTCGTTGTCCCGGCAGCAGTTGAAGCGACCCTGGCGGCAGGAAGAGCATTTTCCACAGCTTGTGTAGGGCGAAAGGGTCACTTCCGTTCCTTCCCTCCACGCGTCGGGAACTTCGGAGCCTACTTCCACGATTACCGCACCCAGCTCATGGCCGGGAACGCGCGGATATTTCACCAGCGGATTGAGCCCCCGGAACGTGTTCAGATCGGATCCGCAGTAGCCTACGATGCGGATCTGCAACAGGACTTCGCCGGGGCCGGGCGTCGGTTTGTCCTTATCGATGATGCTGGTCTTGCCAGGCTCGGTGATGACGAGTGCTTTCATGCTTTCCCTTTACTGCAATATGCTATTCAAACGGATACTTCATTCCCACGGCTTCCCGCCACCGATCCAGCGTTGCCATATTGCCCAGCGAGTCCTCAATGCTCATCGCCGGCCAGGGCGCTTTTCCGTCCCGGATTCCCGCTGCAAATGCATCCGCTTCATATGCGTACAAACTGCGATCCGATTCCATTACGATGTCGTGGGGCTTTGCATCGTGCAGATGCAGCACGATTTTGAGGACGCCGTCGGTCGGCGTGCACATCCACGGCGCAGGCACGACGATGCTGCCTTTGGAGCCATCGATCCGGACGGTGTTGTCCTGGTTGACGCGTACGCCGGTAGAGATCTGAGCAAGAATATCTCCCGGAAACGACATCACGGCGACAGCATATTCATCGACATGGCTTTTCCTGCCAATCTGAGCGATCCCGTCCATGCGCAGTGGTTCAGCAAAAGGCGCACCGTTCGCGGCGCCCGCAATCAGCCGGACCATGGAGGTGCAATAGCCTCCCACATCCAGAATGCCCCCACCTCCGAGCATGGGGTCGAACAGGCGGCTTTTAAGGTCCAGTTTTGCATTGAATCCGAAGAAAGCCTGGATCAAACGTACTTCGCCGATCACGCCCATGAGAATAAGCTGCATCAGTTCTGCGGTCTGCGGATGGCACCGGTACATGTAGGCTTCCATCAGAAAGACTCCGTTTCGACGGACCGCATCCACTACCGCTTTCGCTTCCCGCGCGTTCATCGTCAAAGGCTTCTCGCACAGGATATGCTTGCCCGCGTCCGCCGCTTTGATCGCCCACTCTGCGTGTTGTGGATGCGGCGTGGCGATGTAGACCGCCTGCACCGTCGGATCGGCGAGCAATGCTTCATAGGAGCCGTGCCGGTTCTGGATACCGTGTTCATCGCCGAAAAGGTCCGCCGAAGCCTGATCACGGCTGCCGACGGCCGCCAGCCGGCCGGTCCGCGACTCCTTCACGCCCTGTGCAAACACTCCCGCAATACGCCCGGTGCTGATAATCCCCCAGGAAACCTTCTCCGTCATATCTCTCCTTAATTTTATCTACCTATCCCTGGTCTCTCAGCCAGTCGTCCAGCGTTGCGACCTGATCGGGATGACGGTAGCTGCGGGCCAGGAACCCTGCCCCGTAGCCTGGCATCGGGTCTTGATCGGTCGGCTGGTAACGGAGATCGACGCTCCATCGCACCTGCTTCGACCGGTTTGGCGTAGACATGTGGATGCAGCGATCGTTGAATAGGATCGCTCCGCCGGTCTCCAGCGGCAGCGCAATCGCCTCGATTTGCTTCAAATGCTCGGCGTCGATCTCGGTATAGCCTGTTCCCGTAATCGTCTCGCTATGCCAGGGCAACACACGGGAGGTATGCGTGCGCGGCCAGATATGCAGGCAGCCGTTCTCCAGCGTCGCATCCACCAGCGGGATCCAGACCGTAATGACCGGGTTCACATTCGCGTCCGGCCAATAGGATTTGTCCTGATGCCAGGGCACCGCTCCCGCCGCGACGCCCGGCACTTTGGGCCGCGTATTATACACAGGATTGGAAAAGATCTCGCCACCGATCAGCGATTCCACGACATCGAGGATCTTTGGGTTCGCCATAAGATGGAAGTAGCCGGGACGGCGTTCCCGCCAACTACGCCCATACTTCAGGAAATCCTGATCTTTCAGATTCTCGAAAAGGAGCGCAAGGCGCGTATCGAAGGGTGCGTCTGTGAACTTCTCGGACACGCGCGCGGTTGCGAACAGGTCGTTCGCGATCTCCTCCACCTTTTCCCGCATCGCGCCCCGGGCGGGAGCCAGGTCCGCATCATCCAGCAGACGAGGCAGCACCAGATACCCTTCGTGATGATAGAACGCACGCTGGTCCTGCGAAAGACTGCCGCCAGGGATTGTCCGTTCGTGCATTAGCATAGGATAAACACCTCCTACGGATGCTCGGGGTGAAACGCGATTTTCCACGCCACAGTTCGGAGCGAAGGGGACGAAATGGATGCGCGAACCCCTTCACCTTCCTGATGGAATTGGATCGTTACGCCTGCTGTCCGGTCTTCCGCGCTTATTTCAGCGCGGATCGACTTCCACGCATGGGGCTCGCGCGGCGCATAAACCCGCAGTTCGCAGGGATCGTTTGCGACGATCCGACTTTTCCCGGTCAAAGTCTTGAGGGCGGCGCTCCATTTCTCGTCGGTAATGTCCACCATTCCCTGCGTCACATGACGCGACGTGCTCAACAGAAACGGGTGGTCCAGCACCGGGCGAAC
>JBBRKX010000131.1:0-8837 GCA_038231675.1 Chthonomonadales bacterium
CCGATCGATGCCCCGTCTCATCCAAAACGATACACGAATCACATGGAGTGCGCGTAGGCGTACTTCGTGCCTTTTGAGGCGCGAATTCATTCGCTGGCCGACAGGCGTACTTCGTGCCTTTGTAGGCGCGAATTCATTCGCTGGCCGACAGGCGTACTTCGTGCCTTTTGTAGGCGCGGTTTCATTCGCTGGCCGACAGGCGTACTTCGTGCCTTTTGAGGCGCGAATTCATTCGCTGGCCGACAGGCGTACTTCGTGCCTTTTGAGGCGCGGTTTCAACCGCCGGCCGACAGGCGTACTTCGTGCTTTTGTAGGCGCGGTTTCATTCGCTGGCCGAACGAGCTTCTTTGATAACCATCAGGCTGTTAATCCCTTTCTTGCATTCGCGCTATCCGCCCTGAACCACAAGCCGATGCGAAGCGCGAGTGAGCACGATCCTACCCAAAACCATAAGCGTGACAATCCAGACCAGTTGCTGCGCCAGCACGGGGACGGCATGAGTCGCCGGTATCTGTCCCAGATAGAGCCGATAAGGCGTGTCGGCGATCCCACGAAAAGGCAGGAAGGCAAGCAACGGCTGCATCCAGGAAGGGAGAAACGGCAGCGGAATCAGGATGCCGGACAGACTGTAAACGAGGATCGGAGTCAGCCGCGTGATCCCCTCTCCGGAGATTGTGTACAACAATGAGATGGTCACCAGCGTGGAGATCGCCGCCGCCAATAAAACCGCGAACACCGTCGCCAGAGCCCAGGCAAAGAAGGAAGCGAAAGAAGGCGGCATGCGGAGCCCCAGGAACAGTGCGGCAAAGACAAAGAGGGGAACAGCGCGCAAGAGGGTCGGCGCGATCCGAGCCGCCAGCGACCTGCTATACCATAGCCCATATAGATCCACCGGACGCACAAGCTCATAGGCCACCGTTCCGCTGCGTATCATCTCCCGCACGTCGGAGTCTGCGTTCGTCAGCGCCAGCGCGAACATCGCCTGGGTCAGCCAGAGATACGTCACCATATCACGCAGGGAGATCGGCTGGGGAGCGGAACTCGACCGATAAAACGCGGTAAAGATCATCACGCGGATAAAGCCCCAAAAGAGCTGCGTGGCCAGTCCCGCCGCCGCCGCCGCGCGATACTGCATCAACGCCCGCATCCGTGCGCCCAACATCGCAAGGTAGGGGCTCACGGGCCCTCCTGACGGTACAATCGGGCGATGATCTCCTCTATAGGAGGGTTCTGCACAAACAGATCGCGCACGGCGATCCGCGCCGTCACCCGACGGATAAGCTCGGCGGGAGAGACAACGAGAGGATCGAAACGCAGCCAGATTCGATTTCCCTCGCGACGCAGCACGGTCGCATCGCAATCGTCGATTTCAGCGGCAGAGTCTTCCACGTCGATCAGCAGCCAGCGCTCCCGCGTCACGCGCTGGCGTAGGTCCTCGAGGGTGCCGTCCGAAAGGATCTGTCCCTGCCCAATCACCATCACACGCGTACACAACGCCTCGACATCGTCCATGTCGTGCGTCGTCAGGATCACGGTGACTCCCCGTTCGCGATTCAGCGTCAGAATAAACTCTCGCACGGCAATCTTGGAAACCGCATCCAGGCCGATCGTGGGCTCGTCGAGAAACAGCAGGCGCGGCGTATGAAGAAGCGCGGCCGCCAGATCGCACCGCATCCGCTGCCCCAGACTCAATTGGCGGACGGGCGTATCGATAAAGGTGGAAAGATCCAGCAGAGAGATCAACTCGTCTCGCGTTTTCTGATACTCTCTGGGAGGAACGCGATAGATCGCGCGCAGCAGGTCGAAGGATTCGATCACCGGCAGATCCCACCACAACTGCGTCCGCTGACCGAAGACCACGCCTATCTGCCGTACATACGCGGTTCTCTCTTTCCAGGGGATATGGCCCAGCGAACGGCAGGTTCCGCTGTCCGGCACAAGAATGCCGGACAGCACCTTGACGGTCGTCGACTTTCCCGCGCCGTTCGGGCCGATGTAGCCCACCAGTTCGCCGGCATCGATCGAGAACGAGACGCCGCCGAGCGCGGTCACGGTGCGATAGCGCCGGCTTGCAAGTCCGCGCACCGCGCCCCACATGCCAGCCTGCCGCTCGGCGACTTGAAACCGCTTGACCAGGTTTTCCACGACAATCTGCGGCATGTTCCAGTCTTCCTCATGGCTCCAGGAGCCCGACGCGCATTCCGCGCCTATTGTACCCGCTGAAGGCGGAACAACCGGCCGTGCTAGTCCATCTCTATTCTACAGGGAAAACCATCAAAGGAAGAGGAAGAAGGGAGTATAGTCAGCGGCGGAACAGGCCGCAACTATTTGGCAAGTTTGCTTAAATTGGCGAGATGAGACGAATGCGCATGACAGACGGCAATCGCAAGCGCGTCCGCGGCGTCGTCCGGCTTGGGCACCTTATCCAGCTTCAGCAGCTGCGTCACCATATACTGCACCTGCTTCTTCTCGGCTGATCCGTAACCTACCACCGCCATCTTGACTTCGACCGGCCGGTATTCCACCCACGGAACGCCGCGCTGCGCCGTAGCCAGCGCCACCACGCCGACCGTCCGCCCGACCGCCATGGCAGTCGTCACGTTGCTGCTGAAAAAGAGTCGTTCCGTGGCGACCACGTCCGGCTCATGAACGTCCAGCAGCCGGTTCACCTGCGTATAAATCGCGAGGAGTCGATCCTGCATCTCGTCATCCTTGCCGGTAAGGATGACTCCGCACGTCACGAATTTGATATTATTGCCCGTCTTCTCCACGACCCCGAAGCCGGTGGTCGCGGTGCCGGGATCGATCCCAAGAATAATCATATTTCCCATCCTTCCCAAACCTTTACTTTCCAATACTCTCTATTGCGTAAACACCGGCGGCCTAGATTTCCTTACCCAGCGCGGCCGGCGGCGTGGCGCGCCCCACCACCGTCACCAGGGCCAACAGCGTCATCAGGTACGGCAGCATGTCCAGCAGCGCCGGACTGCTCCATTCGATGCCGATCCAATGCAGATGCTTTCCGCTGATCTGCAACTGTGACTGCAGCGCATAGCAGAACCCGAACAGCAAAGCCGCTAACGCCGCACCGGCCGGCTTCCATTTACCGAAGATCACCGCCGCCAGGGCGATGTATCCTTTTCCGGCGGACATATTGCTCGAAAACGTGTGGCTCTCTCCCAGGGAAAGATACGCTCCGGCGATTCCCCCAAGCATTCCGCACAGTCCCACCGCCGCATAGCGGAGCGGCAGCGGACGGATACCGGCCATGCGCGCGGTTTCGGGATTCTCCCCCACCGCACGGAGCCGCAGTCCGAATCGCGTTCGGTACAAAGCAAAATGCACGCAGAACGGCAACACGACGGCGAGCCCGATAAAAACGGTCGGTGGAACCCCGATGACCGTGACGCCCTCGGTCGTAAACCAGCGCAAAGCCAGAAAGCGTGTTGCGCCCGCGGCGAGAAGATTGATGCCGAGTCCGCTCACCACATGGTCCACGCGCATCTTCTGCGTCAGGAAACCATGCAGCAGCCCGAACAAAGCGCCCACTGCCGCCGCTGCGGCAAGGCCCTCCCAGCCGGAGGAACGTCCGGCGAACACACCGACGAACGCGCCGGTGACCATAAACCCCTCAAGCGCGATGTTCACGATGCCGGCACGCTCAGAAAGGATTCCTCCCATCGCCGCCAGGGCGAGAGGCGTCGCCCCCGCCAGGGTCGCGGTCGAAAGAGCAAGGATCAGGCGCATTTGTCCGACGTCAAGCAGAGACATCCGTGGCCTGCCTCCCCTCTTCGATGTGCTCTCGCGCACGACTCCTGCGCACCAGTCGGATGCCCGCGAAAAGGATCACGATGCCCTCCACGATAACGGCAAGGTCCGCCGGTACATTGGTTTGCGACTCCATAAAAGCGGCGCCGCTTTCCAGCGCCCCGAAAAACAGCGCGCTCACCAAAACCCCGATCCCGCTCAGCCCCCCGAGCAGCGCCACCGCTATTCCGTCGAAGCCGTAGGTGGCCGCAACGCCTTCCACGTAACGATGATGCACGCTCATGACTTCGATCGCGCCCGCCGCGCCGGCCAGCGCGCCGGAAAGCGCCATCGCGAAGATTCGGGTTCGATCCACCTTGATGCCGGCTGCCTCCGCCGCTTCCGGCCCTAACCCCACGGCGCGCAGCCGATAACCCCACGCGGTCCATGGCAGCAACGCCGCAAACCCAACGGCGGCCACGACCGCGATCAGGAAGCCTCCGGTTAAATTACTCTGCAAAGCGAAGGGCGCGGTTCCAAGCCATGCGGACGCCGCAATCTCCCGCGTTTCGGCCGCCATGCGTTCCGGGTCTTTGAGGCCATGCAGAATAAGGTACGCCGCAAGATTGACCGCCACGTAGTTCAACAGGATCGTGCTCAGCACCTCATGCACGCCTCTTCGGGATTTCAATAGGGCGGGTATGGCGCCCCAGCAAGCCCCTACTGCCGCTCCGGTAAGCAGTACGAGAGGAACATGAATCGCCGGCGAAAGGCCATGCGCCTGTCCCGCCACTGCAGCCCCGAGCGCGCCTAAAACCATCTGTCCCTGCGCCCCGATGTTGAACAAGCCGGCGCGCAGCCCTACCGCGACGGCAAGACCGGTCAGAATCAGCGGAGTCGCCCGCGCCAGCGATTGCGCGAAAAGGAAGAGGTGAATATGAACCTGCCGACCCGCTATGACAAAGCCGATCTGGGAAAGCCCATCCGCAGGCCCCGTCTGAATCCCGGTCGCGCCGGTCCACAACGCCCCGTAGGCGGCGCCTACGGGATAGCCGCATGCTGCCATGATCACGCCCGCAATGCCCAGCCCGCCCAGCACGCAGCCGAACAAAAAAAGTGCGCGGCTATGCAAGATCCCGCTCAGGCTCGGGCGCTTCATGGGGCGCTCCCTGAAACGGAGCCCGTCATCAGTGCACCCACGGTGTCGCGCGTCGCCTGACCGCGTGGCAAAATCCCAACGATTCGCCCGTCGAACAGGACCGCGACACGATCCGACATCGCTAAAAGCTCATCCAGATCAAGTGAAAACAGCAAAATGGCCGCGCCACGTTCCTGTACTTCCCGCAAACTCCGATACACGAACTCGGATGCTTCCACGTCCAGCCCACGCGTCGGCTGACTGGCTACCAGCAGGCGCGGAGCACTCTCTATCGCGCGGGCGACCACAATCTTCTGCTGGTTCCCTCCGGACAAAGTTTGCACGCTCTGACGCGCTCCCAGCAATCCGCCTCGGATGTCGTACGTCTTTATCGCGGTGTCCGCCCGCGCTTGCATCGCCCGACGCCGTAAGAAAAGCCCGCCCCCGCACTTTCGCTCGCGCTCGTGGCCGAGCAGCAGATCCTCCGCAATGGTAAAATCCATGACCAGCCCCGCACGCTGACGATCCTCCGGAATAAATCCCACGCCCAGCCCCATCCGCTCACGCACGTCTTTGCGCGCTATCGACATATTGTCCAGCAAGATCGCGCCCGTATCCGGACCGCGCAGGCCGACGATCACTTCCGCAAGTTCACGCTGGCCGCTGCCATCTACTCCCGCCACCCCGACTACCTCGCCTCCGGCCACCTCCAGGGAAACATCGACCAGGGGTCGCGCCCCCCCGGAAGCGCGTGTGCTTACACGCTCCACCCGAAGCACGCTCCCGTTGGATCGCTTTTCTTCCCCCAGCGAATCGGAGAGCAAGTCAACAGACAAATCCCCCTTTCCCTCTGCCTGGGCAGTAAGAATAGTCGAAGCCATCGGAGAAGGTGACGACCGCCCCACCATCCGTTCCAGCAGTTCCGCTTCCGTGGTCCGCGAGGTAAGAAAATCGCCTGCGTTGCGTCCACGACGCAGCACCGTGACACGGTCGCTATGCGCGATCACCTCGCGGAGCTTATGCGTCACGAAAAGGAGCGTCGTGCCCGCTTCCGTCAACTCATGCAGCAGCACGAAAAGCGCATCCGCCTCTGAAGGCGCAAGCGTTGCCGTGGGCTCATCCAGCATCAGAAGCCTTGCACCGCGATAGAGCGCCTTGAGAACCTCCACCTTCTGCCCGGCTGCGACGGAAAGGCGATCGGCCCGCATATCGAGATCGAGCCCGCTTAACCCGAGACGAGACGCCAGTTCACCAATACGCCGGCGCGCCGCGCGGACATTCAGCAAACCGCCCGCCGTGGTAGGCTCCTGCCCAAGAATCACGTTTTCCAGAACCGTCAACGCGGGGATCGACGCATAATGCTGGCTAACCAGTCCGATACCCCGGCGAATAGCATCCGCAGGGCCGGCAAATAAACAAGGAGCATCGTCTCCTTCAAAAATCAGTTGCCCCTCGTCCGGGCGATACCGACCATACAGAATATTGAGAAGCGTCGACTTGCCCGCGCCGTTTTCCCCAATGACGGCATGGAATTCGCCGGCCTGAATGGTGAGGTCGATTCGATCGTTTGCAACGATGCCGGGAAATCGCTTCGTCACGCGCTCCAGACGTACGAGCGCCTTTGTTCGGGCAATAGGCTGTGCAGTTGGATTTGTGGAATTCGAGGGGGGCTCGGACATACGGCCTTCCGGAAACGCCGATGGTGGTTGGGTGCGATGTGTCATTGTAGCGGACACGACCAGGATCTGTCAACGACCTTGCTAGGGCCTATCTTTGACTGGAATTCGGCGCTCGAGAAATTCGTAGAACAGTGTACCGACTTATCCCGTCTTAACATTAAATCACGCACTTAAACGGTAAATCGTACTGAGTGAAGATAGTCGCGGGGCGCGCCGACAATAGCGTGTCGTAGTAAAAATCAATTATTTAAACCGGGGCATATAGCCTTTTCATATACCCTGTAAGGGACGTCGATGTCTGCAAAAATGCAACATTCACCTACATCGGAAAACTTGGGAGAGGGCGCATGCAAGCCGCCATTAAACGAGGCCCGCCCAACAACCAAGGAACCCATGATCGTTCTGGAAGTGCAGTCGGCCTATAATCTAGACAGTATGCCGATGCCGAAGCCGAACGGACCCAACGGTCGCCGCGTCCTGAACCTCGAGATGTTGATGCACCATCCTTTCTACTGGGAATGGCTGAACGAGCGCGAAACGGAAGAGGTGCTGATGGAGATCTACATCGCGCGCACGCAGCGAACACAATAGTTCTATGAGATGCGCGCGTCCGCCGCAAAGTCAAGCCAATCGGCAACCTGCCCGGTATGATATCCGTCGTGGCCTGCAATGTGTACCGCGAGCGTCTCGAGCGTCATCGGAATTCTCTCCATGATCAGCCCGGTCCTTTGCCATTGGGCGTCCGATAAACCGCCCAGGATGCGCAACGTATCTGCCCGCTCGGCGTGAAAACGAACCAGGCTGTCGTAAGGATCGCGATGGGGATAATCATGGTCGATGGCAAGCTGATTCTCATCCACGTTGGGAAGACCAGGGTTTGCTTCGTCCAGCATCCGCCGCATACGCTGGTTCCAGACCGCCTCCATATCCGCCAGATGCGCCAAAATCTCTCGTAACGTGAAACGATCCGGATCCGGCCGGAAATCCCAGATGGCATTCGTTACGCCCAGCCCGCCAAGCATCCGCTCAAAAACGCGAGGACTACTTGCCAGCGAGGTTGCCGTTAAATTTCTGGTGAGTTGTGCAAGCATCTATTTTCTCCTTCTCCCCAATACACGGCTATGGTAAGCCGCTATTTATCCAGAGTAACTTGACAGACTTCGTAGGGTGCGAGCGCTACTTGCAACCTCCCATTATCCAGGGATTGGGTCTGCGTATCCGGCTGCCCGGTTGTCCCGTTGCTACCCACGCCCCGCAGGAGCGTTGCTTTCGAACCGCCATGCGGCGATTCGCATACCACCGTTCGACGGACCGCGCAAAGATTGATCAGCCAGAGCACAGGCGACCCTTTGTGGTCGACGGCGAACGCTTCCACTTGCGGAGGTCCGCCCGAGCGGATATCTGTTTCATAAACGCCGTCTCCAGCAAACGCGCCAATCACTTGCTGCACGCCATGCGCGGTTCCAGGCCCAACGGCGAATGCGGCTTCATCCACGCCACCGAGCGAAAGATACTTCAGAACGGCGGCGGACCATGCCGCGCCGAACGCTGTTTCATTTCTAGAGTCCAGCCCTGCACCAGGATGGATATTGTTGAGTGTCACCGGGTCGATACGAAGTTTTGCATGCGGTGCAAATGAGCGCGCCGTTTTGGCCTGCGTCATCACGGAAGTCACATTATCCATGAAGTTGTCGTCGTCCGGAAGATGATTCGACGGGTTCAAGGCCCACACGATCGTTTTGGCGTCGGCCACCTTGGGGCGGTTGGTGTTCACTCCCACGAAATCCCCGCCTGGGGCCTTAGGGTCCGCCACAACGAGTCGGGGTACCCTTGCATGCTCGACCAGTCCCCCGATCTTCACGTAGGTCACGTCCGTGGCAGCCGGTCCGTCCACCGCGTTCCGCACATGGAGCGTGAGCGTCTCCTCAGCGTCCTGCCCCGTCTTGATCGCGGGATACGCGTATGCCAGAGGCGCATACGCCTTGAAGGAGCTGTCCCCCCAGTTTCGCTGATCTTCCATATCGAACTCTGTGCCGGCGATCGAAGCCTCGACCGTCATCCCGGACGCGGTCGTATACTGCAGCGTTTGAAACTTCGCGGCCACCAGGCCCGGGGAAACCAACGCCGGAAACGCGCCGGCGGTCTTTGTTCCTGCCGCATCCGCCACCTCGAACGACTGCCCCGATAGGGATTCCACTCCATAAAGAAGACAGATGCCAATGCGTCCGGATTCAAAGTCCCGATTTGCATGTCCCCCGGCATGGAACCGGATC
>JBBRKX010000132.1:0-8834 GCA_038231675.1 Chthonomonadales bacterium
ACGCCTGGAAGGTGGCAAATTCTTGACGTTTACACATCTATATCGGTTCTGCCCTTGACACAGTAGAAGATGAAAAGGTTCATCGGAGGCACCTGCTCTTCAGGCAAAGTCTGAAACTTTGTTGACGGAAGACTCCGAAATTCTTTATAATCTGTAAGCGAAGGGGCAACCATTCGTATCGCGTATCGTCCGTGTTTGCGTGGATGGTAACCGTTCCACACTTCATCGATTATTTTGGAAAGTACTTATGTCAACTAATTGTGAGCGTATCGCCAAGTTGCTTAATATCTCGGAGACTGAGGCTGTAGAATTTTGCCTAGAGGTACAGAAGGACCGAAATGATTGGCCGTCCACATTTGTTATTGCACAGGCAATTTCGGGGTATTTGGAATCTCGCGCATGTGCGCGACCACATCCTACTGATATCAAGGAATGGCTTCGTAAAAGGGAGGAAGAGACGCAGAAAGTAGAGCACCTAGCCATCATTTACGGATTCTCATTACAGGAAACTAAAGACCTCTGTAAGACGGTTTATGCAGAGATTGGCTATTCAGTATCGGATCTACAGACAGCACTGAAAGAGTATGCTGATAATGAGCCATTTGCAGACCTACCTGCCTGCGTTGCCGAATTGTTGGATTTAGTTCGTTATATTAAAAAGATGACAGATGAGTATCATGCTTACGAGGCGAAAAGAATTCAAGAGGAGCAGGATCGTCTGAAAGACAAGAAAAAACGGTTTGACATTCAGCAGGAAATATACAGCAAATATCCTGTTCGACGAGCCACCGCAGAATCTGTCTTCTATGCAAGAGATAACCCCGACAACCTATCCTTTTTGGGTACTTATCATTATCATCTTGACCCCGTCCCTTCATCTTCAGATTTTCGGGAATCTCAGGACAGACTGGAAAGAGGAACGCGACCTATAGAAAAGGAGGCCGACCTAAACTTATATATCGCTGCTTACGGCGCACACCACTTTTTTAAGCTGTGGGATGCGTTCAAGAATTCAAATCTGGAGGAAATACAAGACAAGACCATCGAAATAATCGATTGGGGATGTGGGCAAGCTCTTGCATCGTGGATTCTAATTGATTATCTAGCCCTGAAAAACATTCAAACTTATATTCACAGCATCACTTTAATTGAACCTTCAAAATTTGCATTAGAGCGTGGTTTGTATTATTTGCAAAGGGTGCTAATACACGCACCTGAATGTGCGCATAACATACGAACTGTGCGGCAGCGAATCGGAGATGTAAATCCAGAGACAGTCAAATCTCACAGCGACGCCATTAAGATTCACCTTTTTTCCAATGTACTGGATGTTAAAGGACTGGACATAACAATATTGTATCAACTTATATGTTCTGCATTACCCGGTTATAATCGCTTTATATGTGTAAGTCCCAAGTACTCAGAAGCAGCAACTGGAATTGACGACTTATACCACCAATTTTCGAACCGACATATGCGTACGATTTCATCTCGTCAGAACTGTGACCAGCCAGTTTGGGGGGAAATATTTAGCTGGGAATACGGAAAGTTCCTAAAGCTAAATATTTTTCGGAAAGAACGACAGTTCCACGTCGATCTATGATTTTCGGAAAGGAATTACGATGAATATCCAGCCGCAAGAGTTCGTCCAAACGAGTCTATTCGCTGATGAAACCACCATTCAGCGAAGTATGCATCGCCTAATTCTCCCTAACGGAGAAAATATGCCAAATGCAGATATCGTCATATACGAGCGCTTTTTTGATGAAACAGATAGTCATCGACTATTTTCTGAACTCCTTGTTGGCGTCGAGTGGCGTCAAGATAGCATGAAACTCTACGGCAAAGAAATCAATCTACCAAGGCAAACTGCATGGTATGGAGAGGTTGACAAAGATTATACGTTCTCAGGCATAACTATGCATCCTGCTCCATGGAATCATTTGCTGGCATATATAAAGGAAAAAGTTGAGAAAGTGGCAAGCTGTCAATTTAATAGCGTTCTTTTGAACCATTACCGTAGTGGCAACGACAGTATCTCCTGGCATACAGATGCAGAACCCGAACTGGGCATAAATCGTATCTTCTCGATAATCCGGGGCGAGCCCCGGCACCGCCAAACAGGCAGTGATGCGTGCGTGTGCATTTGTCGCGCTTGCGCACCACGACATTTGCGGGTATCTTAGCCTATATTGATCGCCGCGCCGTTCGCATCGGGGGACCCGGTATGCTCGACGAAGCCCAACTCAATCACATCGAGGATCCTCACCTGCGCCAGGTCGTCCGGCAACTCGCCAACCTCCTGGAACAGGCACTCACCGACAACGATACATTGCGCGCCGAAAACCAGCGCCTCAAGGACGAGATCAACCGCCTCAAGGGAGAGCAGGGAAAGCCCAACGTCAAGCCTAACAGGCCCACCACCCAAAATACGGACCACTCTTCCGAGGAGCAACGCCGCAAGCCCAAGAGCGATCCCACGCGCCCTTGCAAGTCCACAAAGAACGACACGATTGTCATCGATCGCTCTCTGCGACTCCCGGTGGACCCCGCCACCTTGCCCGAAGTCGCCGGGTTCAAAGGCTGCGAAACCCGCCTCAGTCAGGATCTGCTGCTAAAGACGGACAACGTCCTCTTCGAGCGCGCCAAGTATTACGCGGCCTCCACCGGCAAAACCTATCTCGCCCCGTTGCCCTCAGGCTATGAAGGAGGCTTCGGTCCCAACCTCAAAGCCCTGGTGTTGAGCTTGCATCATCTCGCAAATGTCAGCCAACCTGCGCTGCACACATTGCTCACCCACGCCGGCATCCACATCGCCGCCTCCACGGTGTCGGAGTTCTTGACACACAAGCAAGACGTCTTCCACGCGGAGAAGAGCGCCATCACGGTGGCCGGGTTAGCCAGCAGTCCCTGGCAACAGACCGATGACACGGCTACTCGTGTGGAGGGGATCCACCAGCACTGCCATGTGCTGTGCAATCCTCTCTACACCACCTACACCACCCTCCCCAAGAAAGACCGTCTCTCGGTGAAAGACCGTCTCTCGGTGTTGGACGTGCTCACCAACCGCGCCCCCCGTACCTTCTTGCTCACCCCCGAGGTGCTGGCTTCCGAGGCAGTAGGCAAGCTGGCGCGCAAATGGCAGCGGGTTCTTGCGACCTTCCCGCACAACACGCCTCTGTCGGAAGAGAGTGTATTGGACTGGTTCACGCGCCGGATGCCCACCCTCGGCGCCCAATCGCAAAAGGGCGTGCTCGCAGGGATGGCTGTGGCCGCCTACCAGTCACAAATCGCGGTTCCTGTGGTGGAGTTGCTTGTGTGTGACGATGCGCCTCAGTTTCCGGGATTGACCCAAAAGTTGGCTCTGTGCTGGGTGCATGACGCACGCCACTACCAGAAACTGCTGCCCCATCTCCCCTGTTTTGCTCACTGCCTGCGGACCTTTCAGAAAGCGTACTGGGACTATTATGATCGCCTGTTGGCGTATCGCGAGCATCCCACGCCTTCGGAGCGCGGGTCGCTGTGGGCGGATTTCGACACGCTGTTTGTGCCCCATACCGGCTACGGGCATCTGGACTTGCGTATCCAACAGACGGCTGCCAACAAGGACAAACTCTTGGCGGTTCTCTCTCATCCGGAGATCCCCTTGCACAACAACGCCTCGGAGTTGGCGGTACGACGTCGTGTGCGTAAACGCGACGTGAGCTTCGGCCCTCGCAGTGCGGCAGGTGTGGCGGCTTGGGACACATTCCAGACGATTGCTGCGACGGCTCAGAAGTTGGGCGTGAGTTTTCTGAGGTATGTCGCGGACCGCGTGAGCGGTCGCAATGCGATGCCTTCGTTAGCCTCCTTGATCGCCGAGCGTGCCAGCCAGTTGAACCTCGGTGCCTCCTGGGCATAGCCCTTACCCCGCCCTATCGAGGTGATACCATAAATCCTATAATCGCATCCGTCAGCTTTGGCGGAGTAAGGCGCTTTATGCTGAGAAGTATGAAAAACAAGAACATCAAAACCGAAGTACAGTTGACGGATGGTAGTCTCCTTATCATGACAGGAGAAACTCAACACTTCTGGCAACATCAAGTGCCAAAGACAGTCGCTAGTGTTGCACCCCGAATAAATTTAACTTTCAGGCAGATAAAGACGTAATTCATAAACGCGCACGTGTTTTTGTTAGTTGGCTTCCTGGAGCTGTCCTATTTTCATAGACACTGCGTTAAGTGGCTATCGCCTTCGGCGGGCGTGTCGGGTTCGTCGTATCTAAGTAGTCAGTTAGGTTATATTTCACAGTTTTGCATGAGGCATTTCGATCTCAAAATGGCCTTTCTAAAACATCAATGTTCAATCTAACTGACTACTAAGTAGTCGGACGCTGCTCCTTCGTAGTTATCGTGAGATCGCATTGCGCTCGATTTCTACGAACGAAATGGGGGTGGCTACTTAGTCGTCAGTTTCACGAAGTCTTAGACAAACGTTCGCCTGTGCATGATCTCGCTTAGGCCGTCCCGGCAGCCGTGGGTAAGATAAAACTTGACGTAACTGACGACTAGCCGAGCCCGCGCATCAGCCCGCCCACACGGACGCCGGCGTCTATGAATGGCCCCAGCGATAGGTCACCCGGTTCCATCGGTGTCGCGGTCTGCAGGGCCGTGGGGCAGTCAGAGACGGTCTGCACAGAGGATCCGTGCTGTCCGCTGGGCGCAGGAAAGCGATAGGGCGAGGGAGGATCCTCTCCCTCGCCCCGTAGAGCGACAAAGTCCGCCTATCGTCCCGCAGCCTGAATTTTCGTGCCCTGCCGGTTCGCAATCTTCGTCTTGACCTTAACCTCGCATACCAGCTTTTTTTTGCTGTCCAGAACTCGGTAGCCAAAGTTCGTAGGCTGTACATTAAAGCCCAGCCTTGCAAGTCCGCCTCCGCTTACCCTCTGAACCGGGTAAAAAGCATATTGCTCGTCTTTGCTGTCGCCCATATACCTTGCGAACGTGTCCTGCAAGCCAGCGACGAAGGTATCCGCCATGACCTTCAGCGCTTTTGCGTTGAGCGGGTGCCATACTTCGCCCGGTCGGACCCGCAAAGGATTGTCCGTTGGTGCGGGTGTCAGGGTAAAATTCCATAGAGTTACCATCGCTTGAGTCCGAATATTGCCTTCGGGATCCTTGACTGCAATCCGCGCCACGTCCGGAATCGTATCTTGCGCCCCCGTTCGCGCCAGCGCAATCGTCAGCAGATCCTTCAGACGCAGATCCTTCGCTTCGTCCCGCTTTTTGCGCAGAAACTGCGGCGCTTCCGCACCAGGAAAGGCGATCGTACCAGCTATCACACCCTGAATATATCCAGAATCGATCGGCCCGGCGACCATGCCCCAGGTTTCCTCACTGGGGTTGGCGAGTTCTTCTTCGAGGCATTGAATGCCTGTGGCAATCCGGTCTTCCGCAGGCGTCTTATGATCGTCCGTAAGTGGCCGCATGCGACTGAGATCAAAGGTCCTCCCTTGAGCGAGAAGCCTGTTAGGCAGAAGTATCGATGTAACTACGAACAAGAGTGAAACCAAGCGTCGTGTGTTCATGGAGATCTCCTTCAATGCTTCACGTTAAAGGCTCCCAATCCCTCTTACCAATACATCCCTCGTGTGACCACGCGCCGAGGATGCATGGATGCGATAACAACGAGAGCGAGCAGTTAATGTAGTTGATGGCCCGGGGAAGCCCAGTCCAGTTTATCAGCGCTCCCATTAGACCAATACGCCTGATGACACAAGCAGTAGTCCTCTTCATCAGGCAGCGGATCAACGCCATAATGAAAAGTATCCGAAAAGGTAGCTCGCAGGAGTGGGTTATATGCGTGACCGGGCTCAAGGTTCATTTCAAGACTGTCCGGGATTGAGTCGCCGATCACCTGATTATACGTCGACGATTTAAGATCATTGTCGATGTCCTTGTCCAGATTGGCTATTCGAGGTCCCTTGTTCCAATAAAGATTCATATCCGCCAAGTGCTGGGCCTCGTGCCGGACAATATTCGCAAAAAGATCAATGCCCTCCGCATTGTTCCAGGTTCCCGCTGCGGTGCTATAGCCAGCACGGTCGTAAATTACCGTAGTCCACGCATTTTTTGGAACTGCAAAGCCTGTATTTCCTGCTGTATCATAGTAAGTCAGCCCGGTGTCAGTGACTCCTGGCCCGTTACCTGCAAAATAATGGACCGATCCATCGTTAGCGCTCGTTTGGCTCCAATAGTAATACCAGTTGGGCGTGACCTGAGGTCGGGAGGTGAACATGAACGGAGCAATTGGCAAGTCAGGAAGTGGATGATTAGTGGCAGCCTTCCCAAAAAACACTTGGACTGCCGCTGTCTGGGTCGTGTTGAATGGAGACCCTACAATCATAGTTACCTGCTTATTGCCGAAGTCACTGTTATGCAGGGGGAGACCGGTATAAGTGAATTGTTGCGACACGGTATTGCCTGCCACCACTGTCTTTGTTCCAGGCGTGCCATTGTCAGAACCAACCGAAAAAGAAGTAAAGCTCGTTGCGGCACTATTAGCGAGTATGCCCACAAAGGTTGCGCCCCAAGCCGGGTTCATCAGTACACCTGAGGTGAAATCATACGTAAACCTGTTGCGATCATCGGCGACAGTATCGAGAATTGGAAAGACGGTCGCGTCCGGGCTGGTAAGAACCACATCCACCAATGCTGCCGTAGGCGTAATGTTTGCATCGACATCGAACTCATTCCCATAAAACGGGCCATTATAGGAGAGAGCGACCTGTGCGGAAACGGGTACGGAAATAACGGCTTGACTTCCTGTAGTTGTCACTTGATGAATGATCTTGGTATCGGCCGTCCCGGTATCCGCAAATTGATTGCCATTTGCATTGCCCAGGGAGACGCCAAGCGGCGGAAATGTAATACCGTCTCCAGACAATGAGGAATTCGCCAAAACCGAATAAGCGGAAGTAAAGCGGAGGTTATAACCTTGCTGGTGGCGCAGGTTCACCGCCACGCGCAGATTTGCGGGGGGCGGATCCGTCACGAGGTTCATGCCAGCGGCTGGCGTCCAGACAAACGTGAATGTGATGCTAGAATTGGAAGTACCTGCCTGGGTGCTTCCAGCGGGAGCACAATAAGCAAGGAAGGACGAAATATCAAGGCTAGTGGCAGTGGCGGGAATGGTATAGGCAAGTCCACTATTGTCTAGCGCCTGACTGTTTAGAGTGTTCGTGCCATACCCTGAGCCGGCCATGGTGCCACTAGCGGTACCGCCGAAGGTTGTGGAAGCCAGGCTCCAGGTTCCCGCAATGGAACGCCGTGTTCCGGCCGCCAGCAAAACAGCCATAAGAATCCAACGTATCATCTCGATAGGGCGGGGTAACTTGGCGAAAATAGCTTGGCTCTGATCTCGACACTCGACGAAATTGACGGTTTCGCCCCGAATTATCGAGAAGATACAATCCAACAATAAAATCTGCTCGAATGCCTGGAATGCATTTTGATATCCTTATCGCAATCGGAGAGGCGGCCGCAAAAAGCCCGTCTCGACCAAGTTGATTATAGCATCTGCCCTTCTGCGGAAAAACGCAACAATTCACATTCCTCCTTTAAGAATTTGCGATGGCCAATCGGCGCAACGATATCAGCACCACGTCAATAATGACCATACGCTTATTTTGCACGACTGCTACTGACCTTCGCATAAATTGGTAATAATTTGGGCAAGAGTAGAACATCTTGCCGTCTGGTTTGAACAGACGGGCCATTATTAGCGACTTAAGAGAAGATCAGTAACAGGGCTGGCGGATGGTGCAATATAGCAGCGCCTTTTCCATGCGAAGCCTCCCGACTGCGGCAACCCCTTGGCCCTATTGCTGACATTGATAAGATGTTACAATCCAACTGTAACATCTTATCAAATTTTACGCAGGATACGCGTTCATAATACTGTTTCGTCTTAGCTTTGTCAATAGGTCAGATCACTATTCATAACGACAATTCCTGCAAATTTGAAAACGCACATTGAGACTAATCGTCAGTTTGTCAATGTTTTATCCTTGCCGATGCCGCTCTTGCTTCCGATTCGAGATGGCGCGAAGCCATTATGAATATATAAAACTTCAGTTAACTGACGACTAGCATTTGAGGGCCGTTAATTTTTTCAACTGCTGAGAGATGGTAAACATCCTTGCGTCTTCCTCCTAGAATATCTTTATCCACTCTGGAGGAGGCGGTCCAGACAGGCGGTAGGGGATTTCATAACAGTTTCCACCACTCGGCTTGCATTCATTTTCCACAATGCCAATCAGCCTAATATCAACGAAACTCATTGCAACTCCTCTATATGGTCCAAACGTGAAAGTGGTTCGTTTCATATCCCTGGCCGGATACAAAACGAGCCATTGCATAATCGAGGACACGCCTCGCAATTGGTATAAAGATATTGGGGCAATTGCAGGCCAACGCAATCGTCTCCATTTCCTCTATGATACTTGCGTTAGTCACTTTTGTCGTCGTAGCGATCTTTCAAATCATAATGCCGTCCATGTGATCGAGAATTTTATGGATAATATGCCTTCATAATCGCCATGAACAGTATGGGTAACAGTATGGACAATATTAGAGAACAGAGAAGGACGGTGCTTCTGTGCCATCGCAGCGGACGTTCCCATGGCTCAGGATCAAGTCCCATCTCTGCCACCTTTTGACGGAATTTAGGAGCCTGCAAAATTGCGATAACGTAAAAGAGAAACCCGATGAATGTCCACCATATCAGTATACATGCGGCTAGATTCCACGTGCCCGCTCGGTATTGTTTGCTCATTTCGTCAAGTAATCTCTGAT
>JBBRKX010000133.1:0-8832 GCA_038231675.1 Chthonomonadales bacterium
GCGGCACCCTGGCGCTGATCTGCGCCTTCCTGCTCACCCGAGTCTTGAGTCGGATGCAGGCGGGAGTGCGCTGCTGGATCTGGCGACTGGCCTTTCTGAAACTCTACCTGCTCTGCTTCTGTGTGCTGACGATCGCGCTGTCCGTGCTTCCCATAAAGCCTGCCAGCGGCTTGGGAAGCGTCTCGACGCAGGGAGAAGGAGGGGAAGTCGGTATCACTATGCCGAACAACATGCCGCCGATGTTCATGCCCGATATGGGAGCGGGCACGGAAATGGGAGGCATGGCGGCAGCACAAGCGCCTGAGAGATCTGGGCAACTGGGGATTCTGGTGAGTGTGCTGGCAGGGCTCTGGGGCCTTGGAGTGCTGGTCGGGTGCGTACGGATTGGGCGACAGTATCGGGAAGCGTTGGCGCTGGTGAAGTCCGCCTGTCCTATCGCCGACGAAGCGATCCAGATGGAGTTTTTGCAGCTCAGCGTCAGCATGGGCCTGTCGAGCCGACCTGAGTTATGTGTCAGCGATCTAACCGATGTTCCGTTATTTTTCGGACTGCTGCGCCCGATGGTGATCCTACCGGCAGCGGTCGTGACCAACTTCTCTGCAGAAGAACGCCGTATGATGCTGGCCCACGAACTGGCGCATAGCAAGCGGCACGATCTGGCCTGGGCTATTCTGACCGGCCTGGCCGAAGTGCTTTTCTTTTTTCATCCGCTGGTCTGGTGGGCGCATCGCGAACTGCGCATGGTCCAGGAGATCTGTTGTGATGAAGTCGCCATCCAGAGCGTCGCAGTCAGCGCGCATACTTATGGCTCAGTGCTGGTGTGGATTGCTGCGAAGCAGACCGCTTCCAGACAGGATGGACTGAGCGCGGTCACCATGGCCGAATCGTTTTATACTATTGAGAGGAGACTGAAGGAGATGCAGACATTTCGTGTGAAGACGATCTGGAGCCGTTGGGCGTCGGCAAGCGTCGCCATAATCGGAGGGATCGCTCTGCTGCCCTGGCAGTTGGAAGCGCAGCCGGGAGCGCCGCAAGTGTCGGGAGAGACCCGCACCAACGTTTCGGGCAGCACTTCTGGGAGTGCGGACAGCGGAACCGGTACGGCGAGCACCCCTACCCGGAAGGCGGATGCTCGCACCGTGAAGGCGGGTGACTACACGCTGAAGATCGGCGATCTCCAGAGCAACGAGAAATCCAGTTCGAAATCTTCGGGCGGAGAGAAGGGGAATAGCTACTCTTCCGAGAGCACCACCGGCACTGCCACTGGCGGCATCTCCGGGAGCGGCGGGGCAAGTTTTGGGCCGGGCGGCGTTCCCCTGGCGGCGTTCCATGCCAATCTCTCCCTTGCGCTGGACATCGCCGGGCGTCGCAAAGAGGATCTGCTCTTGATCGACGGCGTTCAGAACCTGCGTGGGCAGGACGATCGCGGCCGAGTGGTGCGTGGCCCCGAAGTGCCGACCATGGCCATCGCGACGCTGCCGAGCCTGGAGAAACAGGGACTGACGCGAGAGATCCTGAGCCTGCAGACCGAAGAGGGCACGAAATCCCTGAAGACGCTGGAAGGTGACCTGATAGTCATCAAGGGGGAAGTACGCACCGTAGAATTCGACGCTTCTGAAGTGTACCCCGGCGCATCGAAGCAGGTCGGGCAGGTCAAAGTGACCATCGATTTCGTACGTGAAACCGACAACGGCTATGAACTCGCGATCACCTGCGAAGCGCCGCAGTACGCGACGCCGGGCAACGCCATGACGATGATGCAACGAATGATGCGGGGCAACAAAGGACCGGAGGCGGCCCTGATCGGCACGGATGGCGTCACCTACAAAGCAACCGGTACAGGTAGCGGAGGCGGTGGCTTCTCCATTGGGAATGGCGGAGGCGACAACGGCGGTCTGAGAACTTCTACAACTCACCAGAACCTGTCGTTCAGTCACCTTCAGAACGGCGCGCAGCCGAAAAGCCTCGTATTGCGTATCGCGGAACCGCAGGGACCGTCGCGCCGCGTACCCTTCAAGTTCACCGACATCTTGCTGAGCGACAAACGCTGATCTGAAGCAAAAGATCCTGAGGACAAGAACGCCCGAATGGAAATCTCCATTTGGGCGTCGGCTTTGTGAGCAATACCCGCTTCGATGAGCCTGCGCGGAACCAGCAGGCTGACGAGAGAACCTCTCCGCTCCTGAGTTTGACGAAGTAGGAAGTTCCTTCCGTCTTAACAGCTTCGTAAACAAAGGCGTTGAGGTCATAGCCAATGGGCAAGTAGCGGATGGAACAGGCGGACTTCAAGGGCCGCGGCGTCTGGGATCGGGCGATGTTCGACGATCTCGGCACCGTCTTCAAGAAGCGGGTCGGCAAAATAAATGGCCAGGGAAACGCCGCACTCCGGCTCGATCTAGGCGCACACACCACGATGGACCGCCTTACCCTCGCGCTCCACGGAGGCACAGCCCCTCAGAGGGCCGAGGTGTCCGACGATCTGCAAACCTGGCTCCCTGCCGCAATCCATCGCGAACAGGATGGGCTGACCATGCAAATCCCCGCTGGCAAGCCTGTCCACTACATCCGCATGACCCCGGCGCCCGACGACATTGCGGAAGTCAATGGCTATGTAGGCCAGAAGCGACTGGATCGTTCCCACTGGCGCGCATCGAATCTCTTTGGCGAATACGCATCTGACCCGGCCACCGCCGCATGGTCCTCCAGCGTCACTCTTCCCGAAGCGGCCAGAGGAAGTTACCTCTGCATCGCACTAAACGGAAAACATGGCGTCGAAGGCGCGTATGCGGCCATTCGGGTTGCCGGACGGCCCGTCGGCGCGCCCGACAGGGCTGTGTCCTATCTCTGCAATCCGTGGGAATATTTCGTCCAGCAGACCGACAGCAACTACACCTACTTCATCCCGGTAACACCCGATATGGTAGGTAAGCCTCTGGATGTCGTTGCCCTCACCCTGCGCAACGGTCACAACGATTACAAGCCGGAAGTGTGGATCTCGTCGTACCCAACCCCCTATGAGAGCCACACGCTGGAACTCAAACCCCAATGATTCGGTGCAACTGCGGCCCTCAAAGGCTCGATTACATAGAAATCTTTACCTCATCACCACAAAAAGACATCGAGGGAGGTCTGCCCAACTATGTCTCCGATAACTAAGCGGCCAACCGCTGAAGGTTCGTAATTTCTCCGAGATCAGCGAGATCAGCGCGCGCGAAATTTCTACGAGCGTTGACCGGACGGCTACTTAGATTGCAGTGTGTGCCCGTGTAGGTGGGCGCGCGGCCGCGCAATGAATTGCGGCGGGATTCACCGTGCGGCCTTGTCCACCGTTGGGATCACAAAGCAATAGGCATCATAACGGATTTCGCTCCAGGCCAGTTCCGCCAGCGGGTAACCGGGAAAAAGCGGCGTTTGCACAGGCGTAAACTTTACGCGCACACGGATAGCAGCACGGCCCGCTGTCAGATCGCGCGGAACCAGAAACTCGTCGTCGCGAAAACGCCGGTTGGAGGTCTGTACGGTGTGCTGTGCCGGGCCAAGTTCTTCTCTCGGATTTGAGTAAACGCACGTATTGGAACCGGCCAGATACCAGATCCCGGCAAGCTTCCAATTGGAGGATCGGCCGCGATTTGCGTCTGCGATATACACTGCGGCGCGCTGGTTGGGGAAGACATAATCCAGCTTACGCCGCAGCATCACCCCCACGTTGTTCCGGGTAAGCTTCAAAGTAAACTCCGAAGCGCCAGTCGTTTTGCGTCCGTGATCCATGCGTGGCGGAAAAATCTCCGTGCCGCCCAGCGTATCCGGTCCCCATTCATAGCGGGAAGTGATCTCATAGGGCGCGGATGCCGCCGGAGAAACATAATGGTGGGCGCTCTCGCTGGCCGCGTCGCCGACCTGAAGCGTGTCGGTTTTGATCACCGACGCTGACGGCAGGCCATACCAGTAGGTGACCGTTCGATAGTGTTCCTCGGAGTCATTCATGCCGCCATGTTCCAGACAAATCACGGCATTTTTCCCAAACGGCATCAGATCGGCGAGCAGAAACCGATAGGCCGATTCGATTTTGTCGTCTTCGCACTTCGCCGATTTCTCGTCATGGGATCCCGTAGGGTGGCCGGCAAACGGCAGAGTCATGTTCGCGCCGCCCCAATAGTCGCCGCCACCCGCCCATTCCTCGGTGCCGGTCCCCTGCGCCTGCGGGGTCTGGCTGTCGTCGAAGAAAAAGCGTGGATCGCCTTCCAGCGTCCCCAGGCGAGCACGATCGGAGAAGATAAACGAGGTCCCGACAAAACTGCCGGACCAGTCGCCTCCGCCTTCGGCCTGGCGCGTGTCGAGCAGCACAAGATCATGCCCGCGAACCGGAAGCCCATGGTCTTTATACGTCGCGTGGAAGTAGCCGACCTGATTCGCCCGCCCGTGAAACGGCTGGTATCGCGCGCTCCATTGGATGTCCGTCAGATCACTTGCCTCATTGCCCAAAATCTCGATCTTCGCCGAATGAAAAAACGGCATCGGGAAGTAACAGGCCAGATGCACGCGCTCCGCGTCAAAGCGCACATGGACGGGAAACGCCTTGACGAGGTATTCGCGCTCCTCCCGATTGTAGAGCGTGCCCGCGCCGAAGAAGAGCGCCAGCGGCGCGTCGATGGAAGGATGGCGCAGATCATCCCAGGTCATGCGCAGCCGCGCCTGACCAAACGCGACGGCCTGCGCACGGGGGGCGGAAAATTCCAGCGCACGCAGCATGGCAGGCCCGCGTGGGCGGAGGGTTTGCAGAAGCAGCGTCCCATTCTTTCCCAGACTCACCCCTTCTCCACCGGACTGGACCACGCCGACTTTTGCGCCTTCCTGCGTGCCGGCACGCGGCGCGAGATCGGTGCCGGCGCGATGGATCAGGTCCATCACGTCCTGAGCGGGCGGGGTTGTGCCGTTCCAGGCCTGGAGGGGCCGCGAAAGCGGGATGCCGCGCACAAACTGCTGATAAATGTAGTAGCCGGTTCCGTAATGGGTTCGAGAATAGGCCATGCGAAACGATTTTTCGAACGACAGCGGCACTCCCATGAGGTCCGCGCCTTTCGTCGTGCTCCACGTCCAGGCGAGCGGCTCCGGGAACAGGCCCTGCGGCAAAAACACCGACCCCGCCACCGGCTTGGTCGGGTCCGACGTGCTGCTTTCCTGCACGAGATGATCGGTCCCGTCCACCACAAAATGCCACGGGCTGCCGTGCCAGTGGTTGAAGCGCGCAAAGCAAAGCACGCCAGGTCCTTCCAGGTCGAGCGTCACATTGAAATCATCCGCAAGCTGATAGAGGAAATGGCTCGCGTCCGCGCCTTCATTGCCGCCGCGCCTATCATAGGTGCTGCGCATGTACGCCCTGGCCCCGATCCGTTGGTAAGGCCAGCGCTCCCACTGGCGGTACGCGTCCAGCCCAACGGGAATAACAGGCGGCTCATCGGCAGCAAATGCCGCCCCCGATCCCAGCCAGATTGCGAGCGCACAGACAGCAACGGGTAAAGAAATGGATTTGTTCATCGGCTACTCAAGACGCCTGATCGTTAGACAAAGAAGGCAAGCAGCGCACGTCACACAATTTTGCCCATGCTGATACGCGGCTCGACAGCATAGCCAAGCTGCTCATAAAAGCGGACGGGCTCCGCATTGGATGCCAGAACCTGCAAATTGATCTTCAAACAGCCTCTCTCCTTCAGAGCCTGCTCCATATGCCGTACAAGCGCCGTACCGATCCCCTGCCCTCTCGCCTTATCACAAACGGCAAGTGCATAAATCCAGCCACGATGCCCGTCATAGCCGCCCATCACGGTTCCGACAACAAGGTCATCGAGCACCGCAACGAAGAATAGCTCCGGCTGCACCTCGCGCTTGCAGCGGATCACGGTTGCCGGATCATTGTGCGCCGTACTGTAGCCAAAGACGGAAGTCCATAAAGCCACGACGGATGGCTCGTCATCCTCATCAAAGCGTCGAAGAATCATCGCATTGCCATTCTGTATTTCGCCTGCGCCGGCGGACTGCCATGGTCGCTCTAACCCTCGACGCCAAAAAAGATAATCTTCGCGCCCGCGCCCGTTAACAGGGCCTCGATACGAGCGCGCCCATGTGCGTCGTAGGTGACGGTCACGTCCTCGTTATGCCAGTATTTCGACGACAGCCCCTGGGCCGCCGTGACATACGTATAGCTGCCGGAAGAGCCGGCGAAAAGCGAGACGACGCCCCGGCCATTGGCAGAATTGATCTTCTCGTACACCTCAGGGCTGCCGCTCACTTCGCCGGTGCGCAGGAGCGTGCCCGCCGTTATGTCATGCCGGACCTCTCTATATCGGCGCAACGTCTCCCCAAATCGCGTGATCCCCTCCTCGGAAATGCGCAGCAGGTCGCCCCAGATCCCATTTTGACCGAGGACAAGGGACGCGAGGTTGGTCCACTGGTTATCCGCCGGATCATCCGGCAGATAGTGCGTCAGGAAGAGCACAGACGGAATCCACTTATCATAGGTGAGCGGAGTACGGCAGACCCAGCCGCGGGCGGAGCCGGGAAAGAAGAACAGGTTGACATTGCCATCCGCAGGAACCGGCATGTTGTAGTCATGACTATAGGGACCGTTGTTGATCAGGAAATACTTGCCGGCAGACAGAAACTGGAGTCCGACGCTGCGCCCGCCCTCAGTGATATCGAAATCGACGATCGCCTCCGGGCAGGCCGCGCAGAGTTTATCGACGACCTCAGCCATACAGGCGCCCAATTGGAACGCATAGCTATTCGCCCGCTCCTCCGGTGTGTTGGCCAGCGTGCCGTGTTGATGATGCGGATCGTCGCACCCGTACTGCCCGATGGCGTCCCATTTGAAATAGGTGACGCCGACCTCCTTCACCAATCGGATCAACTCTTCGGCGAAGGCGTCGCGATAACGGCTTACCAGACACAGCCGCTGGCTCTCCTCGGTCTCCCAGACCGGATGCGGTTCCGAAGGCTTGCCCTTCCACGACATCAGGCAATCCCGATGCTCACTCAAAATTTTGCTGGATACCGCCGCTGCCAGAGGGTCGAACCAGAGGCCCAACTTCATCCCATAGCCGTCCAGCTTTGCCTTGATCGGGCCCAGACCTCGCGGAAAACGTTTCGCGCTTACCCTCCAGTCCCCGGTCTTCTCGTACCAGCCCGTATCGAGCACGAAAACCTCGATGCCCATTCTGTGCGCGACATCTATCTCCGCAAGAAGGCGCTCTTCGTTCATGCTGTCGAGATAGGCGTTCTTATACCACCACCGGTTCCGTTCCTGGAACGCCCACGTATTGTAGAAAATGTAGGGTTGCCGGCTCTCTTTGTTGGCGCTCATGTGATTCAGGACGGAGCTGCGAAAGGCGCGGGCAAGGTCCTGTTCCGTGCCTTTGACGGCGGCGACCTGCATCCAGAGAGTCGTATAAGGGTGCTCCGGCGCGAGGAGTTGGCCGTCTACATAGCTGCCCTTTACCGCGCGCAGACGCGCGTTGTGATCCGGATGCAATTCATAGCGCAGAAAGGCGTCCGGCAACTGGGAGCCATGTTCGTAGGCGACCAAAAGCGCATGGCCATTCCCCTCGCCCACCAGCAACGGCCCCATGACGGACAGCGCGGCATCGAAATCGCGCGGTTCAAGGGTCTGCTCCGAGAGGACGAACGAATGCACCAGTCGGTTGAATTCGGACAGGCGCACCTCCATGACGCGGGGATAGGAAGCGAGGGAAACATTGAGATAGGTGAGGGCGTCATGCCCGGAAGATCGGGTGAGAAGACGCTTGTGCGTGCTGTGGAGAATATAACGGAAGCGCACGACGGGGTTGTCGTCGGGGATACGTAAGACGATCTCCAGCGTCAGGTCGGGATCGTGCGCACAGAGCCCGGCGACTCGGTGCTCGGTTACCCCGTTTGCCGACCGGGCCGGCGTTCCAACCGCCTTCAACGACGTAACGGAAGCGGTGACCTCGGCGCCGTCGATCTCGAACACAGGAGGACGCATGGTGACCTTATGCCCGGATGCCTTTACCGTATAGCTCCACAGGCCATGCCCCGGTTCGGCAGGATCGACACGAATGGTGGAATTGTTCATCTGCTCTCCTGCTCAGCCAGACACGCGAAAATCTAGGGCGATGTTGGTTTTTTATGATGCGCGGAGCGAAACACAGTGCGCCGGAGCCCGGCTACTGGAGTTCTTCGCCTGTAGGCTCCCGCAGATATTCGGCCTGCACCCATATATGACGCGCGTTCTTGCCCTTACCCGCACTTACGCGAGCCGATAAGATCTCCTGTGTCTGGTGGTCACGCTTGAGCTGTTTAATGATGACCGGAGCCCACTCGCCTGTCGGTTTGCCCTCATCGTCCAGAAGTCGCACTTCTACTGCCTGTCCAACCGTCATTTCAAGCCATCCTTCCCTGAGAGGCTGTCGCCACATTGCAGGCTCAGTTTACCTCCAAAGCCGACACGACAGGCAGAAGAACGCCCACAATGTCATCTGCTTTCATGATCGCTACGGAAAGTTCCGGAATGGTATAGGACCGGAAGTGATTCAAAGCGACCTGGCGCTTAGTTGCGGAAACAGCGTTCCTACGGTACCATAAGCATGGTATCCTTCCGGAAAGGAGCGTGGCGCTTGAAACGTTCCGCTTTTACGCTTATCGAACTGCTGGTTGTGATTGCCATTATCGCCGTGCTTGCTTCTATCCTCTTTCCCGTCTTTGCGCAGGCACGCGGCAAAGCCCGGCAAGCCCAATGCTCCAGCAACACACGTCAGCTCACATTGGGCGTACTGATGTACGCGCAGGACTATGACGAGA